>NZ_JABZSJ010000051.1:0-20195 GCF_015262605.1 Prevotella aurantiaca
ATTACTAAAATCCGTGAGCTTTTCAGCCTACCAAATGTCCATTACGCCCAATATACGGATATTAGTGAGGAAGAGCGTACCGTCATTGACAATATGCTCAATGAAGAAAGGCTGAGAGGCTTCCGAGGTGCCTACCTTGAAACAGCAAAGCAACTTAAAAAGAAGCAGGACAGAACAAAAGAGGGAGAAAACCCACAAATAGAGAATCTTGACTTTGAATTTGTTTTGTTTGCCTCTACCTTGATAGACTATGACTATATTATGGAACTAATAGCAAGACTATCAGGGACAACAACCTCCAAGCAAAAGATGACAAAGGAGCAAATCATAAGCCTTATAAAGTCAAGCTCAAATCTTTTGGAAGAACGCGACGACATAATTGCTTACCTCGACAGCTTGAAAGAGAGCGTCAACGGAAAGACTGCTAAACAGATAAAAGAGGAATACGAAGTATTCAAAACGGAAAAGTATGCCAAAGAATTACTTACGATAGCAGACAAGCATAACATCAGTGCCAAAGCATTGGAAACATTTGTAAACGAAATTATCGGCCGTAAAATATTCGATGGTGAGAAACTGAACGACCTGCTTGCTCCGCTTAATCTCGGCTGGCGAGATAGGACAAAAAAAGAATTGGCACTGATGGAAGATGTTACCCCATTGCTAAAACGACTATCTGCTGGGCAGGAAATCTCGGGTTTATCAGCTTATGATGAAAAGATATAAAAGTATGACAGAAGAATTAAATTATGTACCATCTCTACGTTTTCCTGAATTTAAGGATTCGGGAGAATGGAAGTCTAAATGTCTAAAAAGTTTATTTGATATAGTTAAGACAAAAAACAACAAAAACAACAAAAACGTTTTAACAATCTCTGCGCAATATGGTTTAGTAAATCAAATAGATTTCTTTAGCAAATCAGTTTCTGCAAAAGATATTTCAGGATATTATTTGCTAAATAAAGGAGATTTTGCCTATAATAAAAGTCGCTCTATTGGTTATCCTTTTGGAGTGGTACGGAGGTTAAAAAAATACGAAAAAGGAGTGGTTTCTACTTTGTATATGTGTTTTCGTGCAAAAGATCATAGGAATGCCGATTTTTATGAATACTATTTTAATACTGATATTTTCCAAAAACGAGTAGGCAAAATAGCACAAGAAGGGGCAAGAAGCCATGGATTACTAAATATTTCTACTGATAGTTTTTTACAATTAGAATTCCTTTTCCCTTCAGCTACAGAACAAAAGAAGATAGCAGAATGTCTTTCTTCTATTGACGATTATATCAATGCCACACAAGAGAAGATAGAATTATTGCAAGCGCATAAGAAAGGATTGATGCAGCAATTGCTCCCTATATTTGGGAGTCCTATGCCCCAAAAACGTTTATCCAAATTTGAGAAATCAAAAGAATGGATTCAAGCTCCGCTTAAGGATATAGCAACATCTTTTTCAGGTGGGACTCCTAATGTCCTAAATAAGGATTTTTATAATGGAGATATTCCTTTTATTCGTTCTGGAGAAATTAACAGAGCGGAAACAGAACTATTTTTATCAGATTTAGCTCTTCAAAAGTCTTCTGCTAAAAGAGTTATAAAGGGGACAATATTATATGCTTTATATGGTGCAACAAGTGGTGATGTTGCCATATCGCAAATTAGTGGTGCAATAAATCAAGCCATATTAGCAATTATACCGAATAACAAGATGAGTAATATTTTCCTATTTTATACATTAGCTCATCAAAAAGAAACAATAAAAAATAAGTTTCTCCAAGGAGGTCAAGGCAATTTATCTGGGCAAATAATAAAGAATCTTAGCATCTCTTTCCCATGCCTATCAGAACAGAAAAATATTGCAGAATGCTTCACTACTATAGATGATTTAATAGATAAAACAAAGCAAAAACTTGTAATGCTTCAGAAGCACAAACAGGGATTGATACGGCAACTTTTTCCAAGAATAAAATAAAAACGATAATATGGAACTTTCAAATATTGCAAAAGAAATAAAGGAGGCAAAAGAGAATATATTTTTAATTTACGCATTTAATGCAACAGGTAAGACACGTCTTTCCGTGGAATATAAAGAAACTGCCCGAGATTCTAAAACAAGATTTCAGACAGGAGTATATTATAATGCCTTTAGCGAAGATCTGTTTATATGGGATAATGATACAAAAAACTCGGAAGCAGATATAAAGATGCAGGTCATTCCAAGTAGTCTCAATCACTTACATTCGCAAATAAATGAGGAGGCTGTTCTCGAAAAACTCCGTCCGTATAATCCCAAATATGAGTTCTATTTTTCCTATATTAACAATGATTATGAAAAAGGCATTGAATATATCCATTTCTATCTAAAAGATGACAACGATATGATGCCTATTAAAATATCAAGGGGAGAGGAACATATTTTTGTGTGGTGCTTCTTCTTAGCATTATTTGACACAGAAGGATGGGCAGATGAACAAAATCAGTACATATTCATTGATGACCCTGTATCGAGTCTCGATGACCATAATATATTTATCACAACATTCACCCTCCTTGATCTCATAGAAAAATATCACAAGGAGAGAAAATTTATCATCACCACTCATCATATCGGCTTTGCCACAATATTAGATAATCTTTTAGCAAAAGGAGAGAAAGCAGAAAGTTTTAAGAAGCATTACAGACTTCGTCTCTTAGAAAAAGAAGGTACCGCATTCTCTTTAGGGAATCCTAAGAAAGATGTATTATTATACCATCTAAGATTATTGCAAATTTTGGATGACGCAATACAAAACAATTCTTTAGAGGTTTACCACATGGCTCTTTTACGCCAAGTTCTTGAAAATATTTCTTCATTCTTGGGTACAGGAAGAGTTAACTATGTTTTAGAGGAAATTGGCTTCTCCGATGCAGATAAGATTGCAACCATAGCTAACTCTCTGACACATAAGAATGTCTATTATCCGCAAATGGATGCTATGGTAGAAGACAACAAACAAATAGTAAAAGACGTTTATAAAAAGTTGATGGGGAAATATAACTTTATTATCCATAACGATAAAAATGAAATCAAATGATAACAGGAAATAACAACAAACTGGGTAAAGTCCTTTGGGATATTGCCAATAGCTTGCGAGGTGCAATGATGGCGGATGATTTCCGTGATTATATGCTGTCATTTCTCTTTCTGAAATATCTTTCAGATAATTATGTCGCATTTGCAAAAAAAGAGTTAGGGGGAGACTATCCTGTTATAGATATAAAAGAAGCCTATGCTGTTGGGGTCAATTCTCCATTAGAACTTTGGTACGAAAACAATCCGCAAGATATAGATTTGTTTGAAGCACAGATGCGAAAAAAGATTCACTATGTTATTAAGCCCCATTATCTTTGGGATAGCATAGCTGAAGAAGCACGTACACAATCTGATTCTTTATTAGAAAATTTAGAGAAAGGTTTCAAATATATTGAAGAGGAATCTTTTGATACTTCTTTCAAAGGATTGTTTTCTGAAATCAATTTGAACTCAGAGAAACTTGGTAAGAACTATGCAGAACGTAATACATTGTTGGCAAAAGTTATCAATAAGATAAAAGAGGGAATATCAGAATTAGATACAACTACAGATGCATTGGGGGATGCCTACGAGTATCTTATTGGACAATTCGCAGCTAACTCTGGACAAAAGGCAGGTGAGTTCTATACCCCACAAGGTATTTCTTCAATACTATCAAAAATTGTTACACTCGATTGCCAGAATCCCAAATCTGGCAAAAAGAAAAAGATAAACAAAGTATTGGATTTTGCTTGCGGTTCTGGTTCTTTGCTTCTCAATGTGCGGCATGAAATGGGAACTAATGGCATAGGTAAGATTTATGGTCAAGAAAAAAATATCACAACCTATAACCTTGCCCGTATGAATATGTTGCTGCATGGAGTAAAAGATACGGAGTTTGAAATTCATCATGGTGATACACTTGTCAATGACTGGAGTATCCTAAACAATATGAATCCGTCAAAGAAGATGGAGTTCGATGCCATTGTTGCAAATCCTCCATTCAGTTATCGCTGGGAGCCGAAAGAGGAAACTGCAAAGGATTTCCGTTTCAGTCGTTACGGCCTTGCTCCGAAATCTGCTGCCGATTTTGCATTTCTATTACATGGTTTCCACTATTTGAGTGGTGATGGTACAATGGCTATCATTCTTCCTCATGGTGTTTTGTTTAGAGGAGGAAAGGAGGAAACTATCAGAAAGAAACTTCTGAGTGACGATAATATAGATGCAGTTATCGGACTGCCTGCTAATCTATTCTATTCAACAGGTATTCCCGTCTGTATTTTAGTGTTTAAAAAATGTCGTCGTACAGATGACATTCTTTTCATCAATGCCAGTTCGGAAGAACACTATGAGAAAGGGAAACGCCAGAATTCATTGCGTCCTGAAGATATAAACAAAATAGTAAAAACTTATCAATTCCGTAGGGAAGAAAATTGTTATTCTCGTAAAGTCTATATGCGAGAAATCAAAGACAATGGCTATAATCTGAACATTTCACGCTATGTAAATCTGTCAAAAGAAGAAGAAAAGATTGATTTGGCAGAAGTACACAGACAGTTAGTTGCAACAGAGAAAAAGATTGAATCCGCCCGTCAAAAACATAATGAATTTCTAAAAGAATTGGGGTTGGATCTTGTATAAAATCATATCACATAAAAGTATAAAAATGAAACACGAAATTAGTCCAGACAAGCAAACGGTAGAATCATGTCTAAAACAAAAATCTTATTATGTGGACTTTTATCAGAGAGAATATGTTTGGTCAAAAGAAACTGTAGAGATTCTTTTGCGTGATATATTTTATGAATTTGAATTGTCGTATAATATTCACAAGGATGAAGAATTAACTCAAGAAGTTCTTGATCTCTATAATTGGTATTATATGAACGTGTTCATTACCAATAAAGTTGATGGGAAAGTTTATATAGTAGATGGTCAGCAAAGATTGACGACACTCACGCTTATCGCTACTAAATTATACCATATAATTGATGATGAAAATCTAAAAGACACTTTAAAGGAATGCATTTTCTCAAAAGATAAATTTAAGGGAGATATTTTCTGCATAGACAACGAAAAGCGTAAAGATGTTATGCAAAGCATCTTAGCAGAAACTAAATACCAAGAACTTTATAAGAATAAAACCGAAGAAAATCTTGTTTTAAGGTATAATGACATCAGTAAGTTTATAGATGACAAGAATCTTCCTTCAGAAGAAATAAAGGCGTTTACCTTCTATTTTCTCGAGAGATTAGTCATGGTAGAATTGTCTATTGAAAAAGATGATACACCTATGGTCTTTGAAGTTATTAATGACAGAGGGGAATCTCTTAAACCTTTTGAGATTCTTAAAGGAAAAATGATAGGGGCATTAGGTAAAAATGATACCGAGGCTTATTCAGAAAAATGGGATAATGCCATATCATGTTTGAATGGCATACAAGATGCTTTTTTCATAGACTTCATAAAGTCTAGATTTGTTTTTAAGGAAAATGCCAAGTTAGAAACAGCATTGAATCAAGCGTATCATAGATACATCTTTGATTATAATGATATTGCAGATTCCTTGCAATTTAGAAAGACTGATAAAAAGCATATTGCTAATATCAAACATTTTATAGATAAGGATTTTAAGTATTATTCTAAACTATATGCAAAAATACGGGCAAATCAAAATCAGTTCCTTAGGTATGATAATGTGATTAATTATCTATCAGGGCAATATCAGATTATAATGGCTGCTTGTAGTATAGATGATCCGATTGAAGATGAAAAGATAGATACAATTGCTAAAGAAATAGATAGGTTATGGATGCTTTTAATCTTAAATGACATCTACGATAGTAATAAGTTTCAAAATTTGTGTTATGAACTTAACAAATTATTGAAAGAAAAGAATATATCTGAATATCGTAGCATATTTGATAAGTTAATCATGGATGCAATTCGTGATAAGAGGAATACCACTCCAACTTCTGTATTAGATTATCAGAATTTCATCAAAAAGAATTATAGTAATATGAATACTCGTTCATTAAGGTATCTTTTTGCACGAATAGAAAAATTCATTTGTGAACACACAAATCAGTCTATGCAAAACGATGTAGAGTATATATCAACAAAAACTGGCAATAAGACAGGATACCATATTGAACATATCTTGTCTCATAATGAAACCAATAAGAAATATTTTGAGAATGAAGAAGAATTTGAAGATAAAAGGAATCTTTTAGGAGGACTATTACTCCTTAAAGGTGTAGATAATATTAGTTCTGGCAATGAAGAGTATAGTGATAAACTTAAAACTTATAGTAGTGGTTTAATATGGGGACATTCTTTATGTTCAGATTTTTATCACGCAAATAAAGATTTCGCTGCTTTTAATCGTTCCTTAAAAGAAAAGGCTATATCGGAGTTTAAGCCTTTTGATAAGTTTGATAAAGATGCATTAAACGAAAGGAGTCTATTGCTTTATAACTTAATAAAAGTTATCTGGGAGGTATAGAAAGAGAATGGCGATAACATCCAAGATGTTTTCTAATCAATACTACTCAAATTGAGGAAACATTTTTGTACCATAAGAATGTAATACGCTGATAATCAGTGTGGGATAAGTTTGAGGAAGAAAGATAAGAGGTATTCAACCCCTAAAACACTGGCAATTTCATTATTTGCAGACACATATAGACTGAAGTAAGAGTAACTGAGAAACCCTATTTAACAATCAATTTGGTTAATTTTCCAACAATTTTTATTACCTTTGAAGCCAATTTAGAAGGATAAAACTATGAGCTACAACTTATTAAAAGGTAAAAGAGGTATCATTTTTGGTGCCCTTAACGAGCAGTCAATTGCATGGAAAGTTGCTGAACGGGCTGTAGAAGAAGGAGCAAAGATAACACTTTCAAATACTCCAATAGCCGTTAGAATGGGCACTGTGAATGCATTGGCAGAACAATTAAATAGTGAAGTAATAGCTGCTGACGCAACAAGCGTAGAGGATTTGGAGAATGTTTTCAAACGTTCTATGGAAGTTTTAGGTGGAAAGATTGATTTTGTATTGCACTCTATCGGTATGTCTCCCAATGTTCGCAAGCGTCGTACATACGATGACTTGGACTACAACATGCTTGGTACGACACTCGATATATCTGCAGTATCATTCCATAAGATGATTCAAAGCGCAAAGAAACTTGACGCTATCAACGAGAACGGGTCTATTTTGGCCTTATCATACATTGCTGCACAGCGCACATTCTTCGGTTATAACGATATGGCTGACGCTAAAGCTCTATTGGAAAGCATTGCGCGTAGCTTCGGATATATATACGGCCGCGAAAAGAATGTACGTATTAACACCATCTCACAATCACCAACAATAACTACTGCAGGCCAAGGTGTGAAGGGAATGGATAAGTTATACGACTTTGCTAATCGTATGTCACCACTCGGAAACGCTTCAGCTGATGAATGTGCAGACTATTGTATCGTTATGTTCTCAGACCTAACAAAGAAGGTAACTATGCAAAATCTCTACCACGATGGTGGTTTCTCTAACATCGGTATGAGCCTTCGTGCCATGACAACCTACGAAAAAGGTATCAGCGACGAGTACAAAGACGAGAACGGAAAGATTATCTACGGATAAGCCTTCGGCTGTCTAACACACATAAACGACAAAGGACGTCACCAAGTGTGCCGTCCTTTGTCGTTTTATAGTCCCAAAACCATACTTTACGACCTTATTTCCCACTACCTAATAAAGTATAAATAACTTTGCTTACAAATTATAACAAATTCGCTTATCATTTACTTTAAAAAGTAAATTTTAGGCCTATTTCTTGCCTATCACGGGCTACAAGAAATCCATTTTGCAAGGTACAACTTACAATTTATAAGCAAAAAATATTCTAATCTAAGTATTCGTATTTTTGATAACCAGTATCGCTGCATAACGATAGACAAGACATCGAAAATTGAAAGAATAAAACTTACTTCGGTTTTCTTATTTTATCGAAAAATGACTCATCCCTATATAATAAGGTGTAAATGCCCTTTTTCGCGCCCAAACCATAATCACAGCAACAACAAAGTTATGAAGCAGCAATACATTTTCTTACCTTTGAAAAAACAATAAAAAACAAATTGCAAACACATTGTTTGGGTTTCAATAATAGACAAAAATGGTTTGGTTTACCCTCAATACTGACAAAAAAACGAAAAAACCATGAAAAATTACAATGTAAAGTGTATTTTTTGAGTATTAAATATTTGTTATGTCATTTAAATAATGTAATTTTGCAGCGCATTAAAAGCCGCCTTATCTTAATAACCATAAAGAATTGAAAGGCGCATGCACACAATAAGAGAAAACAAAAAAAGAATAAAAACAATCTAACTTAAATCGATTTAAAATTATGAATCAAGATTCTAAGAAAGTTAGTCCATTTTCAGCGGAAGGCATTAGCAATGGTCTTTCACTAGTAGGAGGACTGCTTAAGACTAAGAAATTCTGGGTTGAATTGGTGATTATGACTCTTGGTATGTTCGTTGCAGCCCTCGGTGTCTACTTCTTCCTTATCCCAAGTAAGCTCATTGTAGGATCTATTACAGGTCTTTCTATCGTAATTTCTAAGCTTTTACCGATTATTTCAGTTGGTAATGTTATCTTCATCATCAACGCTTTCCTTTTAGTTCTGTCATTCCTTCTTATTGGAAACGAGTTCGGTGCAAAGACTGTTTATACCGCACTTATCCTCGGTCCAATGGTAGACCTTATTGGAAAGTTCGTTCCTATGACCGAATCCATGTTTACACAGCATCTCGCTAATGGTGGTTTAGTTACCAATCCGTGGTTCGATTTGCTCTGTTTCGTATTGGTTTTAAGTGCTTCGCAGAGTATTCTTTTCAGTATCAACGCTTCTACAGGTGGCCTTGATATCCTCGCAAAGATTATCAATAAGTACACAGGTATTAACCTTGGAACATCTGTAACAGTAGCTGGTGGTGCCATTTGCTGTACTGCTTTCGCTATCAATCCTCCTTATCTTGTTATCATTGGTCTTATTGGTACATGGATGAATGGTCTCATTTTGAACCACTTCATGATGGGTATGAACATGAGAAATCGTGTGTTCATTATTTCAAAAGAATACGAGCGCATTCAAGATTACGCTATTAACACACTTCATCGTGGCGTTACCATGCACGAAGTTATAGGTGGTTTCAGCCATCAGAAGAGTATACAGCTCGAAATTATCCTCAATAACGAAGAGTTATCAAGCCTCATGGCTTTCCTTGCTAAGGAGGATATTGACTCATTCTGCACCACTGATACCGTTAGCGAAGTACGTGGTTTGTGGAACAAAAGTAAGAAATCAAAACACTAAAAGATAGGAACAGGAACGCAATTGGCACCGTGTCCAAAGATATAAAGAAAGAGACGGCATAGCTTTATGCCGCCTCTTTGCAATGTAAAAGCACATTGAAACTAAATTTATTGATTATCTATATATGAAAATTAAAAGCATTATTGCATCTTTATTGCTGCTAAGTTCAGTAACAGCAATGGCGCAAGAAGCGAAGCCAGTAAACCTCAATCTTGAGGCAAGAGCCGACTATCAGCGCACAAGAATCGATGGAAAGAATATCAAAGCAGAAAGTGGCTTCAAGGGATACATTGTAAATATCATCGTTAAAGGAGATATTTCGCCTAAGTTCTCTTACGCTTTCCGTAATCGTTTGAACGGTATTAACAAGGACTACAACTTCTTTAACTCTACCGACTGGCTTTACTTGAAATATAAACCCAGTAAGAACTTCGCTTTTGTAGCAGGTAAACAGATTGTATTGGTAGCCGGTTATGAGCTGGTTCCAGCACCTATTGATTGCTATTTCCTCTCTGAATTCTGCTATAACTTCCCTTGTTACCAATGGGGAGTAGCTGGAGAGTATGTCTCAAATAGTGGAAACGACATGTTATCAGTACAGATTTGCACAAGCCCATACCAGAAAATGTATGAAGCTAAGAGCGGAAATGCAGCAGAAATGTATGCCTACAACCTATTCTGGAATGGCCGTCATGGTATTTGGGAAACTTACTGGTCGGCTAATATGTTAGAATACGCTCCTCATAAATATATCAACTACATTTCATTGGGCAACAAATTCCACCTTGCAGACAATGTTCAAATAGAGTTGGACTATTGGAATCGTGCTGCTTCAGGACAAGGTTTCATTGGTAAAGACTGCTCTATTGTGGGCCAAGTATCTTACCAGCCTACTGAAAAACTGAACGTTTTTGCAAAGGCGAGCTACGAGGTTAACAATGCAGGAACCGACGCTGACGTTGCTTTAACAGACGGAACAGAGCTTACACGCGTAGGTGCTGGTGTGGAATACTACCCATTAAAAGAGAAAAATGTCAGAGTACACGGCTATTACAGCTACGCATTTGGCAAGAATACAAACCCTAATGGTGTAGTTCAAGACAAGATGTCGCAGTTCAATGTTGGCGTAACTTGGCGCGGCAAAGTGCTCTAATACATCTTTGTAATTACAATTGAGCTAAGTGGCTCATACGTTATAAAAGCGAACCAATGCTTGTGGCAAGTATTGGTTCGCTTTCGTTTATACCCTTTCAGCACCCTTAAGCCATCAATAATACCTCAAGAAAAGCAGTCGCAAAATAACACTTTACCAAATAAGAAAACCACTTTTACTGCTCCACTACCCCACTCTAAAACCGCCTGATAACATCAAAAACAACACCATAAAACTGTAAATATTTATTCAAAGTATCACAAATGCGTAACAGTATGATTACCAATACTTTGTAATACCCATTGTTTGACACACCAAAAGAGCCTGTTTTGCGCAACAAAACAGGCTCTTTTGCATCGTAAAACAGGCATTATTACAATGCAAAATCGAAACTATTGTTTTCCTATTACTATTTTCTTTACAAAAGAAGCAAATTTCTTCCTCTCTCATTGGCCTTGAAAAGCAAATACTATTTGCTTACTATCGCACTTCTACTAAACGCTTATAAGGCTTTTAATAAGCAAAAAAATGGTGAAATCTTTTGGGCATTCACACCTTTTAATGTAACTTTGTAGCAATGAATAAACAGAATTCACAGAACATAAAAATGAGCGAAAACATCATCATTGTCGATGGAGACTATATCGATAGAGTGGCGTTTAACCTCATTGTGAACTTTGAGCGAATGCTCAACAGGAAGATTCCACCAGCTGATTTCAGTCAATGGGCAGTAGATATAGCACTTGATGGACGGCTGAAACCAGGTAATCACGAAACACAAGTGGTGGTATTGCACGATAAAAACAAAGTAAAATTAGAAAACTTTGTGCCTTCCGATTTTCATAAAGAACTCGATAAGCAGGCATTTACCGATGAACAGTTGGGCGAATTCATTATCAATACTATTGCAACAGGTAGTGAACTGACTGAGAAAGACGATGTTTTGCTTGATATTCTCCATATTGCACTAAGCCACGACGAGGTGCACCGCATAATGATAGTGCCAAATGCAGAAGACAGCAACATTTACAGCGTTATACGAAATACACTGAAAGAAGTGGACGATGAACAGAAACGCATTACCATGTTTGCCATGATGCCTATGGAAGGCGGCAACTTTAAACAGCAAATATTAGGTTATTCGCTAATGAACGCCATGGGCATAACATCACAAGAAATAGATAAAAACATTGAATAAAAACAAATAAGAAAATGGGAAAAGTACTTATGATTGGCGCAGGTGGCGTTGCCACGGTAGCCGCATTTAAGATTGTTCAGAATCAGGACGTGTTCACTGAGTTCATGATAGCAAGTCGCCGTAAAGAGAAATGCGACGAGTTAGTGAAGTCAATTCACGACAAAGGCTACAAAGCCGACATTAAAACTGCACAGGTAGATGCTGATGACGTTGAACAATTAAAGGCACTTTTCAATTCGTTTAAGCCAGAATTGGTTATAAATCTTGCGTTACCATACCAAGATCTTACCATTATGGAGGCTTGTTTGGCATGCGGGTGCAACTACTTAGATACCGCTAACTACGAGCCAAAGGACGAAGCACACTTTGAATATAGCTGGCAATGGGCCTACAAAGACAAGTTTGAGCAGGCAGGACTTACTGCAATACTTGGTTGCGGATTCGATCCTGGCGTGTCACAGGTATTCACTGCCTATGCAGCAAAGCACCATTTCGACGAAATTCACTACCTTGACATCGTGGATTGCAACGCTGGTAATCACCATAAAGCATTTGCTACAAACTTCAATCCAGAAATTAACATTCGCGAAATCACCCAAAAGGGACTGTATTATGAGAATGGTGAGTGGATAGAAACGGAACCTTTGAAGGTGCATCAAGACTTAACGTATCCTAATATCGGCCCTCGTGATTCTTATTTGATGCATCATGAGGAGCTTGAATCGCTCGTTAAGAACTTCCCAACCATTAAACGTGCGCGCTTCTGGATGACTTTCGGACAGCAATACCTTACATATTTGGATTGCATACAGAACCTCGGAATGAGCCGTATCGACGAAATTGAATACGAAGCACCTTTGGCTGACGGCTCTGGAAAGCCTGTTAAGGTAAAGATTGTACCACTTCAGTTCCTTAAAGCCGTACTTCCTAACCCACAAGATTTAGGCGAAAACTACGATGGAGAGACTTCAATCGGTTGCCGTATTCGTGGTATCAAGGATGGAAAAGAGCAGACTTACTATGTTTACAACAACTGCAAGCATCAAGAAGCCTACGAAGAAACAGGCATGCAGGGCGTAAGTTATACTACAGGTGTACCTGCAATGATTGGTGCCATGATGTTCTTCAAGAGCATTTGGCGTAAGCCAGGCGTGTGGAACTTGGAAGATTTCGACCCAGACCCATTCATGGAGCAACTCAACAAGCAAGGTTTGCCTTGGCACGAAGTGTTCGGTGGCGATTTGGAGTTGTAGGATTTGAAACATCAAAGAAACGAAACAGCAAAACGAAATGGCGTGTTCTTTAGACTTCATTGAGTTTGTTTGCCAACAGATAGAAGCTGTTGGAGCAATCAGATACCGCAAGATGTTTGGCGAATATATGATATACGCCAACGAAAAACCTGTCATCATAGCTTGCGACAACATAGCCTTCGTAAAGCAACACGAGGCTATTGAGGCTTTAATGGCAGAGGCTGAAAAAGGTTATCCATACGAAGGAGCAAAAGAACACTACATACTCGACGTTTCAAGAGCGGACCACGCAACAAAGGTTGTTGCAATCTTGGCTGAGGTGTTACCCTATCCTAAGAAGCGAAAGAAGAAGGAATGAACGGCAAAGCATTGCACAACAAAGAATGAACATACACAAACTTTTAAATGTTTAACAGCGAATAAAAAGCCCGAAAGTAAAACTTTTGGGCATTTTAGCACTACATGTAAGCAGGTAAGAAAAGCCATAAGGCAACATCAAAACCTACAACAATGTGCACCAATCGCTAATAAAGAGTTTAAATTACAAGATAAAATAGATTAATTTATATATGGCAAAAGAAGAAGCACAAAACCCTGCTGAAGGCAAATTGAAGGCCTTACAAGCAGCGATGTCAAAGATAGAAAAAGACTTTGGTAAAGGTTCTATCATGCGTATGGGTGATGAACAGATTGAGAACGTGGAAGTTATACCTAGCGGCAGTATCGGTCTTGATGTTGCTTTAGGTGTAGGCGGCTACCCACGTGGACGTATTATAGAGATCTATGGTCCTGAAAGTTCAGGTAAAACCACCCTCGCTATCCATGCCATTGCCGAAGCACAGAAGGCTGGCGGCATAGCTGCGTTCATCGATGCAGAGCATGCTTTCGACCGATTCTATGCTCAAAAGTTAGGCGTAGACGTGGATAACTTGTGGATTTCACAACCTGATAACGGCGAGCAAGCATTGGAAATAGCCGACCAACTTATTCGTTCTTCAGCCATAGATATTCTTGTTGTAGACTCTGTTGCAGCGCTTACACCTAAGAAAGAGATTGAAGGCGACATGGGAGACTCTAACGTTGGCTTGCAGGCGCGCCTCATGAGTCAGGCTTTACGCAAGCTTACATCTACCATTAGCAAGACAAACACTTGCTGTATCTTTATCAATCAGCTGCGCGAAAAGATTGGTGTGATGTTCGGAAACCCTGAAACAACAACGGGTGGAAACGCTTTAAAGTTCTACAGCTCGGTGCGTTTAGACATTCGTCGCGTTACTTCTATCAAGGACGGCGACAATGTTATCGGCAACCAAGTACGTGTTAAGGTTGTAAAAAACAAGGTTGCGCCTCCTTTCCGTAAGGTTGAATTCGACATTCTCTTCGGTGAAGGCATTTCTAAAGTGGGCGAAATACTCGACTTAGGCGTTGAATACAACATCATTCAGAAGAGCGGAAGCTGGTTCAGCTACGGCGGAACGAAGCTCGCACAAGGCCGTGATGCTACCAAAGTGATGCTGAAAGACAATCCAGAACTTGTAGAAGAGATTACAGCACTGATACAACAAGCCATTACTGCAAGACAAAACGCATAATGGAAATATAGAAATAAGGCGAAGAAAGCTACTGAAAAATGGGCTTACTTCGCCTTATTTTTTTGTTCAGAAAAGAAGAAATGACAATAGGAAAAGCTACAACTACCAACTTTGAAGCTATCTTCAAAGACGATCTTTACCAGTATTTGCTATCTCATAACGAGGTAGATGCACGCTTACCAGAGGCTCCCGACTTAGACGAACTATGGCCGAAGGTGGCAGAAGCATACATGCCCGACGCCATACGCGAGTTTCCCAACTATCCAACGGTTGCGCTTGGGTGGATTATGTACGTTGGAATGGCAGTTGCAAAATACTGGGACGAGGACTGGGAACTATACAGCAAGGTGGAAAATCTGTATGCCTACCTGCGCGACCAAACCGATTTCGACCACACTGATGACTATATTCGCGAGAAGGTTCTATTGCTCAATGCAGACGAAGCTATTGATTTAGAACGTCTTGTGGGCGAATGTGCAGCACGTACTTATAGTCAATTACGTCGTTTAAATATCGAACCAAGTACTAAAGATGCTTATCGCGCATTTGTAGAAGCACTTCATCAGCTTTACAATTTTGGGGTGGCCGTAGAGCTAAAACGATTAGGTTACCACATGACAGCTATGCAATAAGAACTAAAAGCTGTAACTAAAAAGGTAGAAAAGTATCATAAGCTGACAGATGTAAGGTTGTTCTATTTTTACGAAAATAATCTTATGACAAAGTAATACCTACATTATGGTTTTGTAATAGTGCCTGTTTTGCAACGCAATAGTGCCTGTTTTGCCATGCAAAATAGGCGTTTTTGCAACGGGAAAAAGACACTATTGTAAACCATTGATAATAAAGATATTATACAACTACACTTTTCATAGAAGCCGATTGTACAATTCTTCTATTTTTCCTATACTATTAATAATACGTGGTTGTATCTTTCAAGCCTCAACGAACAGCAATATCTTTCTTTATACAGTGCTTGCGCAAGAACTCTTCGTATTGACTTTTATAGCCATTAAAGACATTTATATCAACATCGCCATGTATTCCCTGCACTCTTCCATCAGGACTTAATTGCCAATAGGTCAGTTTTAATTCGGGCTTATATTCTCCATAACGGGCTATCCACACAAAGTATTCGCCTTGCAAATCGACAGCTAACGGAAGGTATCGCTTTGTAAACATCTGACTAACGTAAAGGATTGGACGCACGCCTGTAGCACGATAAACTACAGTAAGCCAATCTCGAATTTGCTTAAACATTACTTCTGCACCGCCCATCTGTTCAATTTGCGCATCAGAAGGCTCAACATCGAGCACTGGAGGAAGGTCGCCTTTGCAGAAAAGACTACTTTTTAAGAAGTAACGAGCTTGGTCTGAGCCTGCCGAAGTGGTAGAAAAGAAATGATATGTTCCCACTCTTATATTGCGTTTACGCGTCTGCGCATAGTCGTCCTTATAGTATGAGTTCAACACAGTGCATCCTTCAGTAGACTTAATATACATAAATGCAATGGGATAGTCAACCTTTCCACGTATTTCCTTCGCACTAATCTTACCTAAATCCGTAATACGAAGCTTATTCCAGTCTATTGTGAAGTGCTTACTTCCTTTCTCGTGCTGATGCTTAGAGATATCTATTCCATAAATACGCTCGTGGTGATGGCTTATTCGTTCGCCCTTAAATACTCCTTCTTTCCACTCTCCTACTTGCAAATATTCGTGCGGTGCAATGTAGAAACCAAAACCATTAGGCTTTCCATCGTTCCAATGACCATCGTAAAAGCTACCGTTATTGCCGAAATGCTGGCCATAACCATTCGGTTTTCCTTGTTTTATCTCGCCAACATAATAGCCTAACGAATCTGGAATACCCCTTTGAAGTGGTTTGTTAAGCGCCATTTCGGTACTCTGTGATACCTTTGCCAACTCTTCTTGGGCTCTGTCTATGCCTATAAGAGTAGTAGTTCCAATAGGTGTAAGCCTTTTAGCCGTTTGTAAAAGCAAGTTTCCATTGTCTTCATATATGGCCAAGCGATTGCAAACTAAGGGAGTTTTGTTTGAAGAAGTACGCAATACGGTGTACCGATTGATTTGTTTTACACGCAATTGGGCATTGGTTGGTATGGTCTGTAACACCCTAATGACAGTTTGAAGAGAGTCGCGCTGTCGCTCTACGTGCCTATTATAGTCAGCAACTTTATTATAACCATAATCGCTTACATTGTGAACACGCATATAATAACCCAATTCGTTATGCTGAGTTTGCAAGCCTGACAACTCTGCATCTGCTGTTTCCAATTCATTAGCCAATACTTTATGCAAAGCATTGCTACTAAGTTTTAAAATATTTGAAGGCTTATTGCCCCACTTTGTTACGATACGACCAAAGCAAGAAGGCAAAATTGGGAAACGATTGACCCAATAACCCCGGGTACGAACCTTACGAGTGCGGATTGAATCCTTATTTATAACGCCGCCAATAAGCTCTGATTTTTTGTAATCAGCAAAATAAATGGTAGGTTTTCCGTTTACTTCCAACTGGTAATAAGCTTGCTGTTCCACTATTACAGCACTTTCATCAATGTCTTTTTGGGTAGGTGGAAGCAGTCGATAAACTACAAATGCAAGTAAAAAAAGCGACAATACAGCACCAGCAATGCTGTATTGTCGTTTCGTAAAATGCCAACGCGCCATCTTTCCAAGTACTTTTAGATTGGTTGAAATACGTTTTTATAATCTCAATAAGGTGCGTTTTAGAATATAAAACAGCTAACGAGCGCCAACAATGGAAGTGTTCCTTGCTTTAAAAAGATACGCAAACCAGCACTATAACCACCGTATGCAGCAACTCCTACACAATAAATGAGGAGGAAAACAACACACTGGCAATTAGGAACAACATAGAGTGTAGCCAATAATAACAAGCCTATCAGCCCATTATACACGCCCTGATTTTGGAAAAGACGTGCAACCGAAGGTCTACTTAACTCCTCTTTACTCAACCCAAACACTTCTGATGTTTGCTGAGATGTAGTTGCAAAGGTTTCAAGATACATGATATAGAGAAACTCCAGTGCAACAAATGTTGTTAAAACGAT
Source organism: Prevotella aurantiaca (assembly GCF_015262605.1). NCBI lineage: Bacteria > Pseudomonadati > Bacteroidota > Bacteroidia > Bacteroidales > Prevotellaceae > Prevotella > Prevotella aurantiaca. The sequence continues at coordinate 17,739 of NZ_JABZSJ010000051.1, forward strand.
GGGTACAATGTGCATTTTTTCACCATTATATGAATGTTAGTTGTTGATTGTGAACGATTGTTCGCCTTCTGTTGTATAGAAAATAATGATAATCTTACCTTGTGGGAACTTGTTCAAATCCAAACTATATGTCTTTGCAGGTTCAGCAATATCAATTTCCTTGATACTATTTCCAGCTTCATTCTGTACCGAAATCTTGGTTATTGGTGAGTTAGCAGTAGCGGATAAGATACCTTTATCGCTTATATTAACACCTACTTCCACTGTTTTGTGGTCGATAGTCTGCTTCGTTATTGAAGTTGTTTTACGAACTTCAGGGAGTTCGAAGCCTATTCCTTGTAGTGCTTTGATAGCATATCTGTGTCCAAGATGCTCAAATCCTTCCTTAGAATAGTAGATTTTATCGTCTGCCAATGGGCAATTGTCCGAAGGAACTACAAGCGAATATTGCAAGACTCTGTTCATTTTACCAATTACTTTATTGGCTGCAGCATACTTTCCGCCATATTCTGCACGACCAACTTCGCCAATTAGCAATGGAACTTTGGTAGAATCGAGAGATAAATCTCTAATGATGTTATAGTAAATCTTCTTCACACGTTTCTGCCAAGCATCATTATAGTCGTCGCTACCATCTTGTTGAAGCATTATTCCTTTTATAACACCTTTGCTTTTGGCTGTACGTGCCATGCTTATAAGTTGTCCGTATGGATTGTTATCATACTTACCTAAAGCCTTTTTGTTGCTTTCATCAGTTACTTTTGATACATAATTACGATAATTATCCTTATCAAAAGCAACGATAGGACTAGTTGGCAATGTTACTGCAACAACTCCAATGCGCTTCCCAGGCACATTTTCAGACATTGTTTTTACAAACGAATCGAGCAAGAAATCATAAGATTTAGATTCAACATTGGGTTTACCAACCATGTTTTCTTGGCCAATAACAAGATAAATCCAATAGTTTTGGTCTTGCGCATTTACCGAAATGCCCATTAAGAACAAAACCAATGAAAATATAAACTTCTTCATTTTCTGTTTTATTTAAAATACTATTATTCTATTCTATTAAGTGGAAAAGAAAGGCGGAACTCCTCTCCAAGAGGATTCCGCCTTTATATTGATTATTGATAATAATTAGTCAAGGTTAGCCAATTTGTTGTCTGAACCAAGAACATCTTTAATCTTTTCAGAGTAAAGATCAATCATATACTCGCGAGCCTTACCACAATACTGACGTGGGTCGAAGTATTCTGGATGCAAAGCCAATGTTTCGCGAACACCAGCAGTAAATGCAAGACGAGAGTCAGAGTCGATATTAATCTTACATACAGCACTCTTAGTAGCCTTACGTAGTTGTTCTTCAGGAATACCTACAGCATTTGGCAATGCGCCACCATACTTATTGATTATCTCAACATACTTTTCTGGAACAGAAGAAGAACCGTGAAGTACGATTGGGAAACCTGGAAGTTCTTTCTCTACAGCTTCTAATACATCGAATGCCAATGGAGGAGGAACTAAACGACCAGTCTTTGGATCACGTGTACACTGCTCTGGCTTAAACTTATAAGCACCATGAGAAGTACCAATAGAAATTGCCAATGAGTCGCAACCAGTACGTTTAGCAAAATCTACTACCTCTTCAGGACGTGTATAATGAGATTCTTCAGCAACAACATCATCTTCAACACCCGCTAAAACGCCAAGTTCGCCTTCAACTGTTACGTCAAACTGGTGTGCATATTCTACTACTTTCTTTGTCAAAGCTACATTTTCTTCGTAAGGAAGAGAAGAACCATCGATCATTACAGAAGAGAAGCCGAAGTCTACACAGCTCTTACATAACTCGAAACTATCTCCGTGGTCAAGGTGCAATACTATTTCTGGGTGATTGCAGCCCAATTCTTTTGCAAACTGAACAGCACCTTCAGCTAAATAACGAAGTAAAGTTTGGTTAGCATAGTTACGAGCTCCCTTTGAAACCTGAATAATTACAGGAGACTTTGTTTTTACACAAGCTGTAACAATTGCCTGGAGTTGCTCCAAGTTATTAAAGTTAAATGCTGGTACTGCCCAACCGCCGTCAATGGCTCTCTTAAACATCTCGCGTGTGTTTACGAGACCTAAGTCTTTATAATTTACTGCCATAATATTGTTATATTTTTAAAATGTGATTACTAAATAGTAAGTAATTATTTGCAAATATAACCTTTTATTTTGTGAATACCAAACCTTATAAGCACATAAATCGATATGATGATTAAATTATACTTATTTCTTGATTTAGGCAAAGAATTGCTAAATAAAATATTTAGAGTCTCTTTTATCTCATGCGAATTCAGCTCTCTTCCCAATAAAATAGCATAAAAAACTAAGATAATGAAGACTTTCTTTTCTATCTAGTCCTCCCTTAAAAACAATATTTCAGCATAAAGCTTGTATTGACAAGCT
>NZ_JABZSJ010000052.1:0-19748 GCF_015262605.1 Prevotella aurantiaca
GTAAATAAAAGCGTTCCGTGAGCTTTCAGCCTACCAAATGTCCATTACGCCAGAACTGCGAAATATATGTAAAAGTTTTTTCAAAGCGTAGTTTTCTTGTAACTATCTTATTATTAAGTTATTGCAACACTCATTGTTTTGCATTGCAAAAGAGCCTCTTTTGCAATGTAAAAGTGCCTGTTTTGCGTTGCAAAATAGGCTCTTTTGGAACGCTAAACCAATTCTTTCACTTTCCTTTACCATTTTCTTTACAAAACCAAAGGGAATTTCTTACTCCTTTTCAGCGATTCATAAACACTGGTCACACTCTTTTATTGAGGTTTTAAAGTAAAATTATCGACATGCACCTACCTTATTTCTTAATATAAAAAACGGGGTTGTAGGAAGTTTCCTACAGCCCCGTTGAACTATTAGTAATAAAAGTATGCCCGATTAAAGGGTGATATCGAGTCCGACACCGAACACTTTATTGGTACGTGTAAACTCGTCTGTGTTCAGCATTTTCACCTCTTGAGTGCCAGTTTTTGCTGTTGTTTCATACTCCTTATTGAACTTTTCATATTTTGTAAAGAAGTATGCTACATTAAGATCTGCATTCTTTGCCACCTTAATTTTAGCACCAACGCCAAAGCTATAGCTGCTTGTTACGAAGCTAAGGTCCGACAAATAGCTGCCATCGCCAAGTCCGTACTGTGTACGTTGCGCACCCATACTTACTGTAATGCCTGGTTTTATGTCCCATTCTATACCTGTAAGATACTCACGAGTGTTGCTTGAGAGCAGGCGTTGCTTGTTATTTGCCATGCGAGCGTCCTTGTCGAAGTAGTAATGAAAGCCTGCCAAGAGACGCAGATTGTCTAATACTTCGTATTGAGCACCTAACGATAATAGACCAGAAAGGTCGTTAGGAGTGTTCACTCCATTCTGAAATTGTCCAGTATCGTCGCGCTTTGTGTTGTTCTCAATGTTGAATTTAGTTGTAAATTCGTAGCGTGCTGCAAGGTTCCAACGACCTGTTTTATAGTCGATACCGATGATAGGAGTGATTCCCCAGCCACGTTGTGTACAGTCTAAGTAGCGGTCTGCAAACTGTGTTTTGGTTTTATTCAACTGGTCTGCGCCTGCTTGATACTTCTTTGCAGCAGCTTCATACTGTGCTTTTGCGGTAGGATCGGTAGCCTGTGCCGCCATTTGTGTGTTTTGAATAGCAAGCTGTGTCATCGCATTTGCCTTTGTACCGAAGTAGTCGTATAGGTTTACCATCTTTCCATCTATATTGGCTGAGATGTTCACAATATTACCTTCGTACTTATTATAGATATAATTGAAACGTGCTCCACCATAAACAGCAAGCTTATCGTTTATCTTATAGGTTGCACCGAGCTGCAAACCGAAGTCGTATTGCTGGCCGTGCATATAGCTACTTACACTATATCCTGGTTCGGTTGTGGTACGACCTTGACTTGCAAGCATACCAGGAATCATCGCAATTTGACGTTCGAACGATGGCAAACCACCATTGAAAGTAGCTTTACCGCCTCCACCTACAATACCGAAACCCATTTGGAAGCCCCATTTATCGTAGTTCTTAGCAATTTGGAACGATGGAACAAAGGGTGCAGAAGCTTCTCCTTTAAATTTCTTGATACCATCTTTGTTGCCTCCGTTCAGCTTGAAAGGCTGATGGTAAGGACTGCCTTGCAGTGCAGGAATGGTCAATCCAGAGTTGATCGTACGGGTTTGATAAGCGTTTTGTACGTTGAACGAAATATGAAGTCCGTTTGGTAAAAACGCAACACCAGCTGGATTGGAATAAACTCCATCTATTCCGATAGCACCATTACGTGCAAGACTACGCAAAAAAGCAATGCTTTGATTTGTATTTGTTAGCAATCCGCCAGCCTTAACACTTGACGATAGGGCAAGAAAAACTAACATTAGAGGTAGTGATTTCAGTCTCATAATTTAACGTTTGTTGTATAAATATTTGCGAAATTGACTACAAAGTTATATTAATTGTTCTTTTCTACCAAATTAACTTGCACGATTTTTCTTCATTTGTGTAATTATGCGAGGATTAGAACAAGATGTTATATGGTTTCTTCCGTACGCTATTTTATTCTTATCCGTATAAAAGCTGATTTATTTTCTTGCATGAATTGTTGAAATGTAGTAACTTTGAACCAACATAATTCTATGACGATTAAAGAAAAGAAATAATTAAAATTGAAATGAAGAAACTTACTTTACTTTTACTTTTTGGCCTTTTAGCAGTTGTATCAACATGGGGACAATCCACTTTTACAATCTTGCCTAAGTTCCAAGTAGGCGATACGCTCCTCTATGAAGTGCAGCAATCTAAAAACAAAGAGCAAGCTGATGACATGTTAGCGTGCAAAGATTTTAGCCGAAAATTCTATTTAATAATAAAGGAAAAGGACAGGGAAGGAAACTTTAAGGTCGATTATTTATTAAAAGAGACCAACTTTAAGATTGACAAAGAAGTACGAAAGGAATTCGTTGGTATCAGTCAAGTAGAGAAATTCCTTACTCAAGATATATTGAAAATCCCTATCCTACTTACCATTGATAGGGCTGGCCGCCTCTTAGATGTCAATAATAAAGACGAAGTTGATAAGGCTCTTGCGAATAGTTTGGTTCCAATGGCTACTCATCTGGTCAATAAGACAATGAAAAGAAAGCCAACTGCTGATGAAAAAAAGCAAATAATGGAAAGCTTGACCTCTAAATTCAGCATTACAGATGTATTCGATGAAATCCCAGCTTTGTTTAAATACTATGGTCAACCACTAATAGAAGGCAAGTCGGAAACAGTTGATTCGGTTACAACAAAGTATATCATAGCACGTATGGGCGACGGTACAACATGGCTGAAAGCCAATATAGACTTTCTAAATGGGGAGGAGATAGTAACCGAAAATAACCCTGGAGAGGAGTTCTTAGAAGAATCTGACGATGAAAGCGAGGATGAAAGTTTCGAAGATATCCTTGATTTGGGAATAGCAGTAATACAGGAAGACGAATATAAATATAACAAGGAAGGAATCGTAACCTACTTGAAATACGCTTTTTTGATAGGCAGTAAAGATGTAAACGAACTAGATTCGTCCTACCAAAGTAAGACGGAGGTAAACCTATTAGCAATAAAAAAGAAGCAATAAGTATAAGAAATAAAAAAACACCAAACTATTTCGGTTTGGTGTTTTTTATTGTTTTTCCTACCATTATATCTGAAGGTAGAAGGCAAGACTTATGAATACCTAACACATTAATGTTATGTTTTCGACCTTCTGAAATATCAATACCAGCGTAAAGATATGCTTTCCAAACAAGTTCTGTACAATAAAACTTAGTTGTATCAGCCGTATTGAAATCGTCATCAAATGGATACCCCACCTTATTTAAAGCATATTGAACAGCCTTTTCAGCAACATTAGTATCGTAGGACACACGAACAACCTTTGCTTTAGTACATCTTTCGGGGTGAAGGAATGCACCGACAGGCTCGATTTTCACGATGTCTACATTGTCATCAGACTCTCCGGGGACAGCATGAACAACCTTCCATACACCATCAGACTTACAGAGCAATCCCACATGAGAGTAGCTACTGCTGTCTAACGTCATCACAACTTTACTTTCAATACTGTTTCCTTCGCGAAAGATAAGGTCGCCATTGTGCATCGACAATGTATCAATATAGGCAGCAAGAAGTTTCTTTTCATGCTGCCTATAACAAGAAGTAAATAGGAAAACTGTGGCAGACAAAACTGCAAACAGCTTGTATCTCATTCTATTTTAATAATATTAGTCTTTAAAGAGCAGTAGTTTTCCCTTTCTTATCCATATTTCCCAAAACATCTTTATCAAGCCCAAAGGTGAAAACATGACCTAAAATGCCAAACGAAACAGTCTTGCTACTTCCGCTATCTTCAAGCGAACCTGTGCTAAAAAGAACGTAATTGTTCACGTCAAGCTTTGCAGCGAGCACCTTATCTATTAGTCCTGCGCCCAAAGAAGCGAACATTGCAGTTTCATTACCTTCCTGTTTCTTTATATAATCCATCAGTTCTGTATGGATAGCATCTATATGTTGCTTCTTGTCAGGACATGTAAAGCCAAGCACAGCAAGTATTAAAAGAGGGATTATAATACGTAAAGCCTTCTTAGAAACATTGAAAATCTTTCCTTTTTCAGATTCTTCAAAATTATCTTGCTGAGGTTGTTGTTCGTTTGAACCGCCACATTGAGGACAGAAATTAGAATTCTCAGCGAGCGGAGAACCGCATTTAGAACAGTATGCCATAATCTTATTATATTTTTAAAGTTACTATAAAATTCTACCATTTCATCGATAGCGGTTTGCAATACAACGCATCTATCGGTGCCACTTATGGATACAAAGATAATAAAAAAATGGATAACATATTAAGATTCGTACGCTATTGTTAACAAATACGCATAAAAACAAGTGGATGTACCAAAGCTTAAACTACACGTTTGCAGTTCGCTTTGATACACCCACCCTTATTGTTGCATGCCATCAACCTAATGGTTGCGGGCTATTTACATTAGAGATTAGCGTTATCAGCCTTCCATTCAGCAACTGGAGGAATGATTCCAAGGCCTACAATCTCTTCGCGCATCTTGCAAAGATGCTCATAAGAAGCCTTCAATGATGCCATTTCTTCATCAGTACCAGTTGGCAATTCGTAATGAACACCAGTGCTATCGATGGTTGTTGGCATAGCCATCATTACGTTCTTGAAGCCAAGACGATCGTCGTTTACATAGCAACCGGCTGGCAATGTGAACTTTTCGCCACCCATTGCAGCCTCAATCATCTTAACAGCGTTGTGTGCTGGGCTTTGGAAAGAACTGCGACCACGGAGCTTGATAATGCGTGAACCACCTTGAATAGTGTCGTGCTTGATTGCTGCCCAACGCTCATCGCTGAGATTCATCTCTGACAATGGCTTGCCATCAATCTTCACTTTAGAAGCGAATACTGCCATTTGTTCGCCGTGTCCGCCATAAGTGTGTGCGCCAGTAACCTTGTCTTGCTGAACACCAAACTCTAAAGCCAACGCTTGTTGCAAACGAGTTGAGTCGAGAGCAGCCAATGATGTGAGTTGGTTTGGCTTTAAACCAGAGTGGATAAGAGCTGTAAGCGCAGTAACATCAGCAGGGTTAAAGATAACAACAACGTGCTTAACATCTGGACAATACTGCTTGATGTAGTCGCCAAACTCTGCAGCAATCTGACAGTTTCCCTTCAATAAGTCTTCGCGAGTCATACCTTCTTTACGAGGTGCACCACCTGAAGAGATGATATACTTAGCACCTGTGAAAGCTTCTTTTGGGTCGGTTGTCCAAGTTACATTTGCACCTGGGAAGCCACAATGAGCAATTTCGTCAGCCACACCATGCAATCCTGGTTCAAAGATATCGTACAGACAAACGTTAGGAGTAAGTCCTAATGTAAGCACACTCTGCGCCATGTTTGAACCAATCATACCGCCGGCGCCGACGATAACAAGTTTCTCGTTTGTTAGAAATGACATAATTATGTTTTGTTTATATTTAAAATGAAACTTTGAAATTATCCGTACAGGTATGTTCTAGCATTCCACGTTGTAGTAGTTTTATAACAAAACAGTTCTACTTTTTGTGTCTTTTCGCTCTTATTCGGCATCTTCTGTTTTCTCTTTTCAGGCGTATAGCCTGCTATACTTCTTCAAAATGAAAGCAGAAACGACTTGTCTAAAAAGCTAAAATCCAACATAGGAAATTCATAGAACCTATCAATAGGCTTTTATACCGCAAATTTACAAAAAAGAAATAGATAACTGCAACTTTATGAAAGGATATTTGTTATTTAATGTCAAAACTAAAAGAATGCTATCTCTGAGTTACAAAAGCAAGGAGAATAAAGTGTTTTTGAAATGGTTAAGTAGCTGAATTTCTGTATTATTTTCACATTGTAAGGATGTCGTCGCGCCGACTCTACACAGTTATTTAGGCAGGACTATACAAAAACTACTATGTTCTTTCTCTATTTACAATAAAGAATTGTATTTTTGCACACAGCTAAGAACAAGATTAAAAAGCAGTGTGCGTACCGCAAAAGGTGATATAGAGCACATTGGATAGAAAACTATTATTATAGAAAAACAATGGAAATACGTTCTTTAACAAGTGTAGGAAATGCTGTAGGCAAAGGTTTCGAGCTGACGCATGTTACAACTATGATACCTGTTAGCGATTATGCTGCAGGATATAGAGATGTGGAGAAGTTTCTCGGATTGTGTAAAAAATGCCCTAAATTTGGTCTTTCGTGGACTTGTCCGCCTTGCGAATTTGATGTAAAAGAGTTTGTTGACAAGTTCAAATATGCGCATATTCTAGGATCGAAAATGACTTTCGACGAGGCTACACTTGCCGAAACAAATACCCCAGAGGCTTTAGATGTAGTGTGTAGAAAGGCTATGCGCTACGGACTAGTTAAGGCTTCGGCGTATTTGCGTGGCTATGAGCGCAAGTCGCCTGGTAGCATTTGCTTTCTTGGTTCGCAGTGTTTGCTTTGCGGCGATAAGCCTTGTTCGCGCATAGACGGTGAGCCTTGTCGACATCCGAAGGATGTTCGTGTTTCGTTAGAGGCTGTTGGATTCGACCTGAGCAAGACTACGCAAGAGCTTTTGGATATAGAATTGAAATGGGGCAAGCATGGTCGCCTACCCCAATATATTACACTTGTTACAGCATTGTTTACCAATGATGCTACGTTACGATTAGAATAAGGTTGGCTCTGAACTCCTATCGTGCAGTCGAATGGCGACTAAGGTCGTCTTCAGAACTAACCTTAAGAGAAAGAAAAGCTATTGATTAAATCTTTCTCACCGTAACATGAATGCAACGTTGGTCGCGTTCTAAGATGGCCCAGCATTCGCCTTCCTCACGTAAATCGTAGATAATCTTACCTAAAATATTGCACATAACTTCGTTACTAACAGCTTTTCCCGTCTTTCCAATACGGTTAAAGCAAGTGTAGCTTAAGTCGAATGTTGTGCCATACATATGTGCTGAATTTTCGCCTGCTTTACTATTTACTCTTCTGAGTGCCTCAACATCTCTGCGAGTTCTGAACAATGAAGTTACAATAATGCGGTGTTCGCGATAGCCTTGGCGGTCTAATTCCTTTTGGAAACGTTTACCAATCTCTTTCAAAAGACTCTTGGCACCCTTTGTTAAGTAAGGTGCTGAGTGAGTCAATTGGTCTATCAGATAGAGATTAGTGGTTTCAACCTTCTTCAATCTTCTTTGATTTTCCTCTAATTCAGCTCTTGATTCGATAGGTGTAACCCCATATTTCTTCGCAGCATACAACTGTTCGCCATGCATATCTTTGAACTGATAAGTGCTACGCATAGTTACATTATCGTCTCTAAAAGTCTCTCCTTGGGTTGTAGAATTACTACTTGCGCACGCTGCTGCAAGCATTGTTACTGTTGCAAAAACGCCTCCATAGAGTACGTTTCGCCAATTTTTCTTTGTGTTGTACATCTTTCTAATCTGCATATTTATTTTATTTGAATTATTATATCTGCCACGTCTTTCGGCTCATTAAATAACATTCCTTCGCTCAACTGGTCGTCTGTGAGTTCATTCAACAAATCTTTTGCCTGTTCTTCGCTAATAGCAGCCTCGCCCTTAGCGTTCTTTCGAGCTAAAAGGTCGTCTAAAACGAGCTGTCTAAATTCGTGTACGTCCATATTGTAAAGATTTAATAACGGATAGAAATTGCTGCAAAGATACTATATTTTTCATTCAACAATACTTTATTTTGTATCTTTGCACTATAAATAATTTATTTTCACATAATGCAAAAAATACAAATATACGAGTCGCCTTTGGGTAAATTAACTTTCGTTAGCGATGGTTTAGCATTGACAGGAATCTGGTTTGATAAGCAAGAACCATTACAACTAATCTTGAAAGCTCCTCACGAGGTTTGCAATTTGCCGATTTTCGATGAAACAAGGCTATGGTTCGACACTTATTTTAACGGACAGCAGCCTGGATTCATACCTCGTTTAAGTCTTATCGGCACTGCTTTCCGTCAGCAGGTATGGCGCAATTTGCAGCTCATTCCCTATGGCGAAACGACCTCCTACGGCACTCTTGCAAAGCAAATAGGCCAACAACTGGGCAAAAATAAGATGTCGGCTCAAGCCATTGGCGGTGCAGTGGGAAACAATCCTATATCGATTATTGTGCCATGCCACCGTGTTGTGGGTACCAATGGAACGATGACGGGGTATGCAGGAGGCATTTGGAGAAAAGAGTTTCTACTGGATTTAGAAGCCAAAAATAGGCGTTAGAGGTGTACTCGCAGTGTCCTTTCATTGATTCGCAAGGTAATTACTCGCCTATATCAAATGTAAATATAATTCCAAAAACACACTAACACATAACAACCTTATGCTCAATGCGTTACAAAACCCATTGTTTTGCAATGCAAAAGCGCCTATTTTACCGTGCAAAAGGGCCTATATTGCCGTGCAAAACAACCTCTTTTGAAATACGAAAGTAATTGTTACCATTTCTTAATCATATTTTTTTACAAGATGAGAGTAATTTCAATGGTGAATATAAAGAAAAGAAAGAGGAAATGATACGAAGATAAAGACTTTATAGAAACGAAAAAAACGGGTACATCGAAAGGTGAAATCGACATACCCGTTTATTCGATAATATAACGTGTTACCTGCTTAGAAGTAGTAAGCAAGAGATATTTGCCAAGAGTTGTTACGGCTCTTTGCCTTTTTACCAATGAGCTGTCCTGCTGCGTTTTCTACTGCTTCGCCAATCTTAACGTCTGCTGTCTTGCCCATAGCCATATTATAATTCGCGCTAATTTGCAAGTGATCCATGAATGTAACACCCACACCAGCATTTATACTGAAGTTGCTATCCTTGAAAGAATAGTTACTACCCTTTGACCAATCAAACTCTTTCTCGCCAATATTAAGACTCCATTGTGGACCAGCAAAGAGGATAGCGCTGGCTCTTGGCCCTAAACCGATAGAGTAACTAAGGTTCACAGGAATTGAAATTTGCTGTTGCTTTATTGTTTTTTCTTGGTTGAAAGGGTCGACAACCTTTGCCTCACGGAAATCGTAGAGGGTAGATGCATCAACGCCAAAACCTATAATAGGGAGAGTAAACTTAATAGTTGGACCAATAAAGCCACCTATACGATTTGACTGACTGAATAGTTCTGGACTCAAATGCATATCAGTTACATTCAAACCACCCTTGACACCAAACTTAACACCTTGTGCATTAGCTGATGTTGAAATAAACATTCCTACATAGAGGAGTGCTAATGAAACGATTTTCTTCATAATTAAAAAGCTTAAAGATATGCCCAAGCTGTTCCAAAATAGAAACTGCAGAGACATAAAGATGAATTACGAATCTTCTTTAACTCTCATTTTTACTTAATGTCGTTGGCGTCGTACGCTGACACGAGCAGCATTAGAAGATGATCCGCTTGAAGAAGTTGAACGGCGAGAAGGGCGAGCTGTTGTGGTTTCAGTACTGCGACTTGAACGACGAGTGCGGCTCTTCACAGCCTTTACGTCTTGTTTTACAGCGGCAATACTATCTAAACTATCACGCTTTTGCGCATTTCCAAAGATGTTCTTCTCAAATTCTTTCAACTCGTTCTCTATCTTCTTTTGTTCTTTTGTCATAGCCGAATCGGTTGTACAATACTGTGCAAGCGTTCTGCCAAGCATGTTTGTAGTCTTGTAAATCTTACCTTGATAGAGGTTCATAGTAAAGTAATCCTCTACACTCATAGTTGCAGCATTGTTCAGATTGCTCGTCATGATAGTCTGTTTTGACAAGAATGGTGCCAAATCATCATACTTAACCCAGAACAAAGGATACTTAACTTCGCCATCACCAAATTCATCTGAACGATACATAATAGGACAAAGCGCAATGACTTTGCGGTGGAATGTAGAGGTTCCTTGGTCGTAATAGGCACTCTCCTTTAGGTAATAACCCTTTACTTCAGCTGATGGAATATCGCTGTTGTCAAGGCGAATGCCACGATCGGTACGCTCATAATAGATGTGATAGTTATCTAAGAATTGCAAAGGCTTTACGCGTGCTGAGTCGGTAAAAACCTCGTTGCCATCCATTCGATACTCGTATGCACTAATACCGCCATTACGTGGTCCCAACATCATAAGCTTAAAGATGTAGCAGAAAAGGTTCATCTGAGAGCCAACAGGTTCAGTTGGATAGTACAAACCGGCGTTTGCATCATCTGTAAGATTAAGTTCACGATAGATGTCGCGACGCCAAACCACATCTTCCTCCATCGGAGCAGAGGTTGGAAATGATATTTGCGCACGCGTTGTTATGGTGTTCGCATTCGAACGAGTGCCCTGTTGTTGCTCTGCTCTACGACGAGCAGGCTGAGCAAAGGTGCTCATTGCAACTGCGGCAACACATACTATCAAGAATATTCGTTTCATTTTATGTATCTTAAATAATTGTTCTTACTACGGTTTTCACTTCCGAAGCAGAACGAATAATGAATCTTCGTTTTATTATTACTGTACTATTACTTCCATATTTCGTCCGTTGAGCGTACGAGTTGTACCATCAGGACCATGAACAACAACATTTGTTATGTAGAAACGCTTGTTGCGGCTGAGATGACGGAACTGCTCTTTCTGCTGTGCAGAGAACTGTGCGCCATTACTTGCCAATGGTACTGCGTTACCCATATTGTCGAAGAACACTGTGCGGAAGCTTGTTACGCTGAACGGAATATCAAGTAATCCATCGTCAATAGCAGCATGTATACCTGTAGCCGACATCAAAGCAGCTTTAGACAAGGCTCCGCTCTTAAATCTATCGCCTCCCATAGCAATGTAAGGAGCAGGATCTGGCAACTTACGTACGCGGAATTTGTACTCTCCTATCTTCCTTCCCTTCGCCGAAACAGATATGGTTACAGGATTACCGACCGACGCTGGACGAGCAATAAACTTACCACCACCACGCGATACCAACGAACCGCCTGACATTGAAGCCTGAACATCGTTCTGACCGGTATTCGGAATACTGATGGTTATAGGGTTATCAAAACCTGCATAAAGTACATTCATCAAGTCTGCAGCGATGGTTGCCATACCTTCAGAGGCTGGCGTCTTCTGCATTCCATCAGGACTTATGTAGCGTTCAGGCTTTGGTCCGCCAGTAACCCAATAGTCTTGTGTGAAGTTACGGCGTATTACGTTGCCTGCAAGATCCTTTATCAGCATATAACCGCTTATGGTATGTTTACCAGGGGCGCCTGCTTTCAGGGTAATTGTATTGCCTTTTATAAGCTGTCCGTTTACATATACCTGTGGCTGCTGGGTAGAATCGACAGCTCCCATCAGCATCTGCGCAGTGAGAGTTTCACCCGGATAAAGGCGAGTTTGACTTGGAACAACGAATGCCTGCAGCTTGTTTACTCGTAAATCTTTTAGACCAACATTAGCTACAAGAGCATGAAGAACTTCTCCTTCAGCATAACGAATATCACTTTGTAGCTTTGAAAGCAAAGTTACAGCAGCCGATGTCGGCATATTCTCAAACATATACTCCTCCCAATTCTTATTTAATGAATGGTCAGGAATAGTAGTTGATAGGTTGCTTGCTATGATTTTCTTCTGCAAAGGGTCTGTTACAAAACGGAGAATACGCTCGCGATAGCTATTAATTGCCTCGAAAAGCTTATGACCTTGCCCAGTTCCAGGAGCCAACATAACGATTCCTGAAGCTTCAAGGTTCTCTTTATTCTTAATATTAAGCGGATCGCCATTTTTCCCATCTGCCTCTTTTACAATCTCGACCTTCAGTTGTTGTGCGTAGTTAAAAAGCGAATCGCTCATATTTCGCACTTTTGAAGCCATTGCAAACCATTCCTTTACCTTCTCTGGATTCTTCTGCATCATCTGCTCAAGCTCCTCAAAGATGGCTTGGTTCTCCATGGAAGAGTTTCCCGTTGTACGATTTAGACTCTCCTCTACAATAGAAAAGCCGTTAAGAACTTCCGTTGAAATGTTCAACGCAAGCATTGCCATAAGGACGATATACATCAAGTTAATCATCTTCTGGCGGGGGGAAACCTTTCTTTTTATGATTGCCATGTAGTTCTTTCTATTATTATATTCGCTTGTTTGCTGTGCTATTAAACTGATTTGCCATACTTATACAATTTGCTTGAAATATCCAAATATGGCCTTGTCTGTTGCGCTTTGAACCGACCTTCGCACGTTAGATTCTATTCCTCTGTTGTAGGTTGAGATGGTACAGCAGGCGATGCAACACGCATATTTACAGTCATTGCCTCTATCATTCGAGCATAAACCTTGTTTAATTGCTCTATCTGTTGCGCCATCTTACGAGTCTGTTCGTTAATCTGATCAATTGTTCCAATCTGTTGACTCGCACCTTTCAGCTGCATTTCGTATACTTTTGTAATACCAGTAAGGGTACGATTAAGATTTTCCATCTCCTCGCTGTCACGTGTAAGACGTTGACTTTGGTCGTTTACCTTACCCAACATCTCGGTCAAACTCTTCAATGCATCAACATAATTAGTTTGCGCTTCTACCATTTCAGGTGTCTGTTGTTCTGCATTGGCTATAACTTGGCTTTGCTGATTAACCACTGCCGCTGCTATTTGGTCTGCCAATGGCATTGTATGACGGGCTACTTCTTCAGCTGTTGCAGCAGTAGAGTTTGCTGTTTGATATACAGAAGATACTTTACCCTGTACATTTGCACTTGCTTCAGCATATTCTTCTTCCTCCTCTTCATAATGAACAGGTAGCTCTTTGCCATCATCTGTCTTATCAAAAGGTCGGTCGAAAGCAGATAAGAAGAACACAATAACTTCTGTTCCCATACCCAAGAACAACCAAATATTAGCTCCAGGAAGGTGGGTTAGCTTAAACAATGCACCTAAAATAACGACTGAGGCGCCCCAACTATATCCATAGTTCAAGAATGTTTGTCCTGCAACTGTATCAATCCACTTCTGCAGACGATATATAATGTTGTATTTGCTGTACTGTGTCATTGTTACTTTCTATTCTTTTTTCTTTTCTTACTACTTTTCTTTGCCTCTTTTGCTGCCTCGCTTGAAGAGCTTGCTAAGCTACGTACACAACGGAAACCAATGTAACTGCGTGGTTGATTTTGATATTCCCAAGTACGCCATGCGCTTCGGATATAGCTTTCAGGGTCTTTCCAACTACCGCCACGAACACTCTTTTTCTTCAGTCGGTAAGGGTCTTCTTTAGCAGCCTTATAATCCAACTGCGGATTTAAGTCGTTCATAGACTTTACTCCTGCCTCAGTATAAACGGTACTTGTCCATTCTGCAACATTACCCGCCATATCGTAAAGACCATTCGAGTTGGCACTGTAAATACCTGTTCGGCTGGTTATAAGGTTACCATCCTTGGTATAGTTACCTCGGTCTGGTTTAAAGTTTGCATAGAAACAACCATTACCACTCTTTACATCTTGATTCTCCCAAGGGAATTCATCTTGATTTTTTCCACGTGCAGCATACTCCCACTCTGCTTCAGTTGGTAAGCGATAACGCTGAACAAAGCGTGCTTCCTTGCCCAAACCTTTCAACAAATACTCGGTACGCCATGCACAGAATGCATTTGCTTGCTCCCAAGTAACACCTACAACAGGATAATCGTTGTATGTATCGTTGGAAAAATAACTGCGCAAGTAATTTTCATTATCAGAATTACGGAAGTCGTTCACCCAGCAAGTTGTATCTGGATACACATTTACGATATAGGTATTCAAGAAATCCCACGGTCCTGTTAATGGGCGATTTATAGTTTCTCTGTGTATATTTCCCTCATCGTCCACATAGGCCGTATCTTTCGAAATCATTACTACCTCGTCTGGATCAACCTCTATATCAGTATTCAAGTTACGATCTGCAGGATTCAAACGATTGCGACGAAGTGCTGCCGCTGTATAATCATATATTTCGTAACGATAGTTTAACTGTTTCACATCAAGATTCTTTTCTCCCGTAGCAGGGTTTGTTGTATACAAACTCTCAAAGGCTCTCATCTCGTCTTCGTTTGGTTTCTTGGGCAATCTCTTGTTCCAATTTAAGTGAGGCGTAACAGGATTACCACTCTTATCCTCTGTTATCATGTAGGTTTCATCGCCTCCATAAGCAGGATCGGCTAAACGTGTACGAACGATAGAATCGCGAACCCACTCTACAAATTGCTTATATTTAGAGTTCGTAACTTCTGTTTCGTCCATCCAAAAACCATCTACAGAGATGTCTTTTACTGGTGTAGTTTTTCCCCAAAGGCTATCTTGGTCAGCAAGACCCATCTTCAGCCAACCTCTTTTTACTAAAGTCATGCCATAAGGTGTAGGTTCGCGGAACGATTTACCACCGCCAACACCAGTAACCTCACCTCCTCTACCTGGCACCGAAGCCGATTTTCCAGCAAAGCAGCCAGAAAGTGTGCTGAGCATAACAACACCAAGACAAAGAGTTAATATGTTCTTTTTCATTTTCATATCTTGTTTCTATAGAAATCTTACGCTTTTATGTTTATTCCGTCCCTTCTTCTGAAGGTTTATATCAGTTTGATAACTCACCACCAATTCGTGGCTACCATTACCAATATCGGCAGTTCCAGTGTAAACTTCGTAACTATATCCTACATTGATTCCGTGGAAACTGCCTCCGACATATGCTGTTACAGAATTTCCAGGACTATAAGAAGCACCACCGTACAGCACTTTTTTCTCATTTGTATAGACCAATCGTGCTGTTATATCTGCCCGATAGCCGTTACCATCATAGCGTGCCATAACAGAGGTTGGTATAGTTAGAAACGGATTTCTCAGTTTTATATTGTATCCACCTGTCAAATAATAGGATCTATCTATCTGCAATTCGTTCTTCTCCCCCAGCTCAACAAGTGGTGCATTTAGGTGTTGTACCGATGCTCCAACATACCAATTCTTATGTATATAATACAATCCGAAGCCTAAATCAAGACTCTGCCCATTTACGTCTGTTTGTATAAAAGCAGGGTCTCCCGAATCTTCCACATCAACTTTAGAACCATTGAATTTTTCTAAAATAAGACCTAACTGAACTCCACCTGCCAACATTCCTCCAAACATTTCTTTACGAAAAGCATATTGCCCTGCAATACGTTGATGGGTAAAAAGTCCAATTTGGTCGTTTAGTATGGTCGCTCCAACGCCATGATACTGCTTCATAAAGTATAATGGCATACTTGCGCCTACATACATTGCCCGTGGACTATTCTTATATCCGGCGAAGTTTAAGGCGTAAGCACCTACTATATTGAGATGGTTATCCTTTCCAACAGAAGCGGGGTTATAGTAAGGTTCCATTTCCCAATAATGGCTGAATGCAACATCATATTGCGCCAATGCTGAAGCACTGACGAACAAATACAGGCTGATTATGATTGTTAAGCGTTTAAACACGTATGTATAACGACCGTTTATGCTTATTATTGCATTTTTCATTAAAATAAGATTGCTAAAGAATATAAACAAAAAACAACTCACCATAGATTATCTTCAATGGTGAGTTGTTCTCGTTATTCTAATGTACTAACTAATATTCGTCTTCGTTCCACAAGAAGTCGTCCTTAGAAGGGTAGTCAGGCCAAATGTCTTCAATACTATCGTAAACATCTCCTTCGTCCTCTATTTCCTGAAGATTTTCTAAAACTTCTAAGGGCGAGCCAGAACGAACTGCATAGTCTATAAGTTCTTCTTTTGTTGCTGGCCATGGTGCGTCTTCCAGCTTCGATGCTAATTCCAGTGTCCAATACATAGGCTTATAAATTTTAACTTTAGTTTGTTTTGCGTGCAAAAATACTATTTTATTTTTTATTTGCAAGGATTTTGCCATATTTTTTCGTCAACTTTCTCGATATTATTCAAATAACGTGAAAGTACAAAGAAATAGTCAGATAGGCGGTTGACGTATGCCATGAGATTCTTGTCTACCTCTGAAGTTTCGTCTAAAGCAATGATAAGTCGTTCTGCACGTCTACAAACTGTACGACAAACGTGTGCTATTGATGCTGAACGACTGCCGCCTGGAATAACGAAGCTTTTCAATTCTGGAATTGCAGCCTGCATTCTGTCAATTGCTTTCTCTACGTGTTCTATGAGCACATCTGCAACAACCGACTCTTTTATTTCTTTTTTGAAGTTCTCTCCCATGGCCAAATTACAGCCAATATTAAAGAGTACGTTCTGCATTTCAGCCAAAAGTTCGGTAGTATCTTGCTCTTCTACGTAAGTAGCAAGCAATCCAACAAACGAGTTAAGTTCGTCTACTGTACCATAAGAATTGATACGAATATCGCTCTTTTTAACTCTTGTACCTCCTATCAGACTGGTTGTTCCTTTATCGCCGGTCTTTGTATATACTTTACTCATATCGCTTTATAAATTAGAAATTAATGATATAGTTCTGTTTAGGTCGCTTATCGAAAAAGGCTATACCTATATAATATAGGTCGAACGAAAAACTAACACGTTCGTCAGCCACTATTTGCTTCCAAAATGCTTTTGCCGTTGCATTGTGTTTTATACTATCTACAATAACAAGACTTTCTTCGTTAATGGTAGTTCGCAGTGTTTCATAAAATTTTTGACAGTGTTCGCCTGCAGTTAAAAAATAGATATTACGCTGACAAAGGTTATCATTTACGCTCGTTTTATCTGTCTCTCCCACTTCTTCCACCAATGTTTTGTCGCACGCAGCCTTAATATAGCGTTCGTAAGCTGCTGACATCGCAGGACAAAAACAGAAATTGTCTGCTTTGATAGAACGATTTATCCGATACAACAAACGAGCTTTCTTGCGCTCTACTGCCGTTAAAGTTTTGTCAGTTCGCCTCAATTCAGCATAAATGGGATAGAAAGTGTGGTCATTTATCACCTCTCTATCAAATGAAAACGCTGATGGCGACTGAATGCCAAAACCCTGAATGTACTTCATTCGTCGCAGCCATACCACCAAAGCTTTTATCTTGTATGGTAAAATATTTCGTTGTGCCATTACAATAGTAATGCAAACTTACATAAAAAAATAATAAAAACAGAAAAGATAAATCGCTTTTTTGTAAAAGACCAATATTTCTAACTGCTTTCTTTTTAATATATACAGCCTTCAGAAGTCTGCTACTTTCTAAAAATATATGTGTATTGTATTAAATCTTCCAATGTAATTGTACTTCTAAATCAGTCATATCTGAACGGTCTACTTGCTGCAAACCGGAAGAAATATGCTTACGATCGAAATAGTATGTAGTACCAACTTTCAGCAAAATATTTAATTTCTTGTACAAATTGGCACGAGCTAACAGCGCCCAACGAATACCTTCTCCATAAAAAGTAGGAAAATTGAAACTATAAAGCATGCTGCGCTCGTAAATATACAAGCGAGATGCAAAATCGGTAGTATGGAAATATCCAATGTTTGCTGATGTTTGCAACCACGGAAGAGGTTGCCAATCAACAAATTCGCTTAACATAAAACCAAAACTGTTGGCTTTATTTCTACTATAAGAAAGGTCTGCTTGTGTTTTACAATCCCAGTTCAGTCCTGAATATATGAATGCAAAACGTGCTCTTTGCGTATATTCATTGACGAGTTTGGTGTGGTCTTTATTATCCTTTTGGCGTAATTTAAATCGGTAACGAACTAAAAACGAAAGATTCTTATAGGTGTAAACACCCGAAATATAATTATCCCATGCACTACTTGCTATTGATGCTTGATAGCGTGGTTTATGAAAATAAGCATAATCGGTATATGCCGTGAGCGTTAAAAAGCGGTTTACAGTCCAGTTTGCTCCAATTAGCATTCCCATTTCATTGCGCATTTGTCCACCTTCGCTTAAGGAATTGGCATGAAGTGCCCAATATTTAGAAGCATAATAGCGCTGAATACCTATTACAGATAACCGTCTTGATGGTTGAAATGATATGTTATTCAAGGTTGCAATAGATCCGTTACCTCCCATTGCAGTCTCTCCATTTACGCTCCAATGTGGATTCATATAGCCGTAACTTAAACTAATATTCCAAAAATCGTAACCCGCAGGATAATCAACACGATAGGTTTGAGAAGTTTTGGGCGACAAGGGACGGTCGAATTGTGTGTATAATGCTGTCAGACCAGCACGAAAGCCATAATTACTCCATTGTAAGTTGCCTCCGAAAGTGGTTTGAGAAATATTGTTTTTCTTCTCCATTTCAGTGGGGGTACGATGGTAACCAGATTTTAACAATGTTCGTATTGTACCATCATTATTAAGCGTTGCATCGCTTTTGCGGTAAGATGCAAAAGCAGTTAAGTCTGTATGGTGTGTTAAAGCAATTGTAGTAGCACCACCTTGCATATAATTAGCTTGCGAACGTGAGGTGTTTGGACGAACTGTTGTATAAGAACGTCCTTGGGAAAGAAGACTCATCGTTTTGCCAAAATTAAAATCATTATTGATAACAAGACCTTGACCGAACCGTACTTTATAGCGCCCTACAACGGCAGACTTTATGCGACCCAATTTGCGTACAGCAATATAAAAGCTATAATGGTCGTATCCAAGCATATTTTTATGGGCAAAGAAAGGTTCGCCAGCATCTTGTGCACCCACAAAACCAGCTTGAAAGTAGTCGGAATAAGCAAATTTATAGCGTAACGAGTGCGTAAAAGGATAGCCCAGATAACCATTTTTATCGCCCTTCCGCTCGTAAAATGGAACTTTCATAGTAAAAGTTATATCGTGCTTACCACGTTTTAAAATTGTTGATAGTGCTGGAAAATGCTGCTGTTCATCTATATTTATCGTTATAAAATAACTCAAAAGTTCGCTCCTTACAGCATCGAGCGACTCTATCATCAGTAGTTCGCCCACCGACCGCATACCACGATACTGATAAATGTAAGCCAAAATGTCTTCCACCTGTGTAGCCGTAAGAAACGGAAGCTGCTCCAACTCCTCGCGAGTTGCCTTATTCAAGTCGATGGGATGCGATGCTAAGTTGGACAATAAATCGTAATTTTCCTCATTCATCATTCCCTCCTGCTCCTCCGAAACCATCAATTCGTCGTATAATCGTTGCCAATCACGTTGTTCTTGCGCATTTGCAACAAGAGAAAGTAATGCAAAAACACACAGTAAAATATAGTTTTTCATCATATAATGACAATTCTCCATTTTACAAAGAAAGTATTTCTCATCTTATCGAGCCCAACTTCTCGGCAAATAAAGGCTATAAGGTTAATATGTTAAACACGTCTTACCCATCTATCAAACAATGGGGGTTGTCTGCAAAATTACATGATAATTACGAGAGCAACAAATAAAAACAAGATAAAAAATGAAATTATTATCTCAGTGATGAATAAATTGGCAATCAAAACGACCCATGTTTTTATTTATATTATTGCTGTCCGGTAAGATGACTATCTTTGTTCATGGTTATTTTTTTCTAAAATCAAAGATAACCAAAAGGGCCGATACTTCGTGAGAAGTGTGGCGTAATGGACATTTGGTAGGCTGAAAAGCTCACGGATTTTAGTAATGGAC
>NZ_JABZSJ010000053.1:0-19206 GCF_015262605.1 Prevotella aurantiaca
ATAAAAAGAATCAGCATAGAGCTTGTCAATACAAGCTTTATGCTGAAATATAGTTATTAAGGAACTACTAGATATAGCCGTTTATAAAGCTTAAAACTACTAACGAAAAATTTATAATTATATTCGAACAAAAATGTAATTACAATTTGAAAGTTTATAATTATATTTTTTCATTTTATAATTATGAATTCCCAAACTACTTCTTAACATCATTCATATATTGATATAATATAATAGCCGCATAGATAGAAAATATCTATGCGGCTATTACATTTCCAAATTCTCATTTTATCTTTATCAATTAGTCTCGTTCGTTATTCTCTTTTTTTTATGTCCTTTAATCCAAAGGTATATTCCGAGTGCAATGAAAGTTATTAAAATAAGTGCCATTTGCCACGCATATTTTTCAGGCTCAGTCCAAAATTCTTTAAAGAAATTTATGCGTCCAAGTATCTCCACAGGTGTCCAAAAAACGATAACAGTAGCAATAGACATACGAATATTTGCTCCCCATGAAGCTAAATATAATTGCTTTTTAAACATAAGCAGCGAGCCAATTAAGCAACCTATACCGATAAGGAAGGTTACAGGATGGTGGTCGCCTAAGAAATTCTTATCATAGCAGAACATTAACAGCAGATATAGTCCCCAAAGCATCATGACTAGTTCCATAAAAGTAACGATGCTGGTATGACGTGTCATAGGTTGAGCACATATAGTACGTTGTTTTTGACCGAAACATTTGCGTTGTATCCATGTAATAAAATCACAACCATTACGAGTTGAGAAAATATACATCACCATAATAGCAACCCACATACCAAATGAAGCAGGCATAATTAAATATTCAGGTTTTGTAACGACCTGTCCATTTTCTATTTCAGGAGGTACACCATAACGGCGTGCATAGTACATAAACAGAAATTCTACCCAACCAGTCCAAAATAATAAGCCACCAATAAATCCCCAAAGAGTTTGTCGTGTATCTCCTTTCGCAAACACACCTATAATAACCATTATTAATCCAACAAATCCTAAAATAAATCCTGCAACTTCAACAGCATCTTTGGACATATTATTTTCCATAATAATCATAATTGCATGTCCTAACGGCATAGATAGAAGGACAAGCATAAAAGAGGCTAATGTGCGCCAGGTGTATAAACTTTTAGTCTCCATTTTGATAGTTTTAATTGTTTATTTAAAGTAACGGTGTAATTAAACTTATATAGAGTGAAACGTACATACAATGCGATTTATTGTGAATATTTGCTTAATTCATTTTTTTTTCCTTTCTTTGCACGGGAAAAGACATTAAAGGCAATCAATAATATGAAGAGAATACTCCTTTTTCAAGTGCTTATATTGTTTGTATTAGGCATTTTAGCACAGCGTCCGAACTATACGAAGATGTCGCCTTTGGTTAGAGAAGCTGCAACCGATGTTATTCGAGAAAATAGGCTGGTGCGTCCAATTAGTATAGATAAATATGAAGCTACTATTACTGCATTTGCGAAGTTTAGCAATAATGCTGAAAACATAATAAAAAAGTATGCTTGTCGACAACTTGCAAAAATAGATGATATATATATATTGTCTATCCCTTTAAATCAGCTCGCGGGACTTTCAAATGAGAAGAATGTGTTGCGAATAGAAGCGGGAAATGGTAATAGGGTACAAATGGATACTACTGTTACCATAGTAGATGCTGTTCCTGTATATAGTGGACAAAACTTGCCGCAGGCATATACAGGTAAAGGCGTTGTTGTTGGAGTACAAGATATTGGGTTTGATCTAACCCATCCAACCTTTTATAATATGGATATGACTGAATACCGAATAAAAGCTCTTTGGGACCAACTCTCGAAAGATACTTTGAACAGCACATTACCTGTAGGACGTGAGTATCGTGGTAGGTCTGAACTTTTGAAAATAGGACATCCTTTAGATGGACTTACACAGACACATGGCACACATACTGCAGGAATTGCTGCTGGAAGTGGTGCAGAAGGAGCAGACAAAAAAAGTCCTTATCGTGGTATAGCTTACGAGGCTGATATTGTTATGGTAGCAAATGCTGCTGGCGATAATATTGCGCTTATTGACAGAAAAGACTATTATAAGTACACTTATGCAACTGATGCATTAGGTTTTAAATATATTTTCGATTATGCCGATAGTCAAGGTAAACCCTGTGTAATTAATTTTAGCGAAGGAGGGCATCAAGATTTTCATGGTTATGATCAACTATATTACGAAATGCTTGATAAAATGTCTGGCCCTGGCCATATAATTGTTGCTTCAGCTGGTAACGATGCTGATTGGATAAATCATGTTTATAAGCCGAAAGGTACAAAGAATATAGAATCTTTGTTGTGGGGAAATCGAGAAAGTGCTCTTTTCACAGTAAAGGCAGATAAAACGTTCAACTTCCGGATAAAAGTTCCTGCTAACAGTCCTTCTGCTCAAATAGTGGAAATCCCAATGGATAAAGTGCTTGCATGTAAAGACTCTTTGTTGATTGATTCTATTAAAATAGGTGGACAGAAGTATGAATGGCGTATTCTCGGCTACCAATCAAGTTTTAAAGCGGAAGATATTGTCTATGATATTCGTCTTGCCAGCCGACCTAATTTAGGTTATGATATTCCAGTTTCTATAGAGTTCGAAAATAGCGAAGCTAAGATAGACATTTACCGCATAAGAGGATATCTTCCCCCACACAGTATAAATCCAATGTTAAAGTTGGGAGATAATGGCTATAGTATTCACTCGCCATCAAGTGCACCAAGTGTAATTTCGGTAGGAGCAACAGCTTATCGAAGAGGATTTTTGAACTATTTAGGCGAATGGAAGGACTATAATAAAGGTACTGATGGAAGACGTGCATCGTTTTCAGGAATTGGTCCAACAATAGATGGACGAACTAAACCTGATGTTGTAGCACCAGGACAAAATATTGTTTCAGCTTATAGTAGCTATTTTATAATGAACCCAAACAATGCTGGGAGACCATTGGCATCTGATGTGAAACACTTTGAATATAATGACAGAACATATGCTTGGAATGCTAATAGCGGAACTTCAATGTCATCGCCAGTAGTAGCAGGTACCATCGCATTATGGCTTCAAGCATACCCTCGTCTAACGCCACAAGACTGTTTGGAAGTATTCCGTAAGACATGTACTCGCTATGATTCAGCATTAACATATCCGAATAATTGGTATGGTTATGGAGAAATAAATGTGTATGAAGGATTGAAAGAAGTTTTGAGAATGGCAGCTGCTGGTATTACGCCTATTGAAACTATTAAGCCAACTGAAAATGATAAACGCATTTATCATCTTGATGGACGTTATGCAGGAACCTCTGAAGCCAACTTACCACGGGGTGTCTATATTAGAAATCATCAGAAATTTGTAAAACATTAGAAGAGAGTAGAAGTAACAACGAGAAATATATATCTTATTTTTCAGGAGTATATATGCTTTTACACCTCATTGATAACCATGTTTTGTTAATCTATAAAATAGTCTTATAAGACAATCTAAATTCTCCTATAGGCCAATTTTAATTCTCTTATAAGACATTTTTGAAAGATTACACGTCAAGTGTAAAATTGAGCGTCCTTTTTTTGAAATTTAATACAAAGTATAAATGCTTTGTGTTTGCATATTAAGAAAATATTACTACTTTTGCATTTGATCTGAAAAACAACAATTTTATCATGATACATAAATCAGATATTCTTGTAGTAGGCGGTGGAATAGCTGGAATGAGTTATGCTCTTCGCGTTGCAAATAGTGGAAAATTCAAAGTCGTATTGGTGTGTAAAACTACGCTTGATGAAGCAAATACTACCAAGGCGCAGGGCGGTATAGCTTCTGTAACTAACTTATCTGTAGATAATTTTGATAAACATATAGCTGATACAATGGTTGCTGGCGACTTTATCTCTGACCCACAGGCAGTAGAACATGTTGTTAAAAATGCCCCTCAAGCAATTAGAGACCTTATTGATTGGGGCGTAAACTTTGATAAAAATAATGAAGGCGCATATGATTTACATCGTGAAGGCGGACATAGCGAGTTTCGTATACTTCATCATGCTGATGATACGGGAGCTGAGATTCAACGTGGACTTATGGCTGCAGTGTGCAGCAATGAGAATATAACAATTCTTGAAAATCATTATGCCGTAGAAATTATAACACAGCATCATCTCGGAGTTGAAGTTACACGACGTACGCCCAATATAGAATGTTATGGAGCATACATCTTAAATCCTGATACGCAGAAAATAGACACCTATTTAAGTAAAGTTACACTTATGGCAACTGGTGGTTGTGGAGCAGTTTATGGAATGACATCGAATCCAAGAATAGCAACTGGCGATGGTATTGCAATGGTGTATAGAGCGAAAGGAACAGTTGCAGATATGGAGTTTGTACAGTTCCATCCTACTGTGCTTTATAATCCAAAAGAAACGCGACCAGCCTTCTTAATTACTGAAGCGATGCGTGGTTACGGTGGTATCCTACGTCTTCCGAATGGAGATGAGTTTATGCATAAGTACGATAAACGACTCTCGCTTGCACCTCGAGATATAGTCGCACGAGCTATTGACCACGAAATGAAAATACATGGACTTGCTCATGTTTGTCTCGATGTAACCCACAAAAATGCTGAAGAAACCCGAAAACACTTTCCCCACATTTATGAAAAATGCCTTAGCTTAGGTATTGATATAACAAAAGAATATATTTCAGTTTGTCCAAGTGCACATTATATGTGTGGTGGCATTAAGGTTGATTTAAATAGTGAAAGCACAATTAAACGTCTTTATGCGGTGGGTGAATGTGCCTGTACAGGCTTGCATGGGGGGAATCGTTTGGCAAGTAATTCACTTGTAGAAGCTGTCGTCTATGCTAAATCTGCTGCAGAACATACTTTTGATGTTATCGACAATTATCAATTCAATACCGATATACCCGAATGGAACGAAGCAGGCACACTCTCTAACGAAGAACGCGTGTTGATAACGCAGAGCGTAAAGGAGGTGGGTGAAGTAATGAGCAACTATGTAGGAATTGTACGCAGTAACTTACGTTTGAAACGAGCATGGAGTAGACTGGATCTTCTTTACGAAGAAACAGAGCAACTCTTTAAGCAAGTAAAGGCAACAAAGGATATTTGCGAACTACGAAACATGATAAATGTAGGTTATTTAATAACTCGTCAAGCAATAGCTCGAAAGGAAAGTCGTGGCTTGCATTATACAATTGACTATCTTAAGCATGCTAACGATACCCAAAATAAGAAATAGTAATTAAGAAAAACAATTAATATCAAAGATATGATGGATAAGAAATGGATAGAGCAAGGTTTTATAGATGAACCAATACCTATCAATATTGATGTGAAGGCTGAGATAAAACGTATGTGTAAAGAAAAGAATGCCGTAATTATGGCACATTATTACACAGTCCCAGAAGTACAAGAACTTGCAGATTTCGTAGGCGACAGTCTTGCTCTTGCTCAGAAAGCTGCTACATCCGATGTTGATATTATTATAATGTGTGGTGTGCATTTCATGGGCGAAACTAATAAAATTCTTTGTCCTGATAAGACTATTTTAGTGCCAGACCTAAATGCATCTTGTTCTTTAGCGGAGAGTTGCCCTACTGAAACATTTGAAAAATTTGTGAAAGCGCACCCTGACCATACTGTAATAAGCTATGTAAACACTACAGCTGCAACAAAATCGCTCACAGATGTAGTAGTTACCAGTAGTAATGCGTGTCAAATAGTTGAATCATTCCCTAAAGATGCAAAAATTATTTTCGGTCCTGATAAGAATCTCGGAGGTTACATCAATCGTATTACGGGACGTAATATGTTGCTTTGGAATGGTGGTTGCCATGTGCATGAACGATTTTCTACAAAAGGTATAAAGCAACTGAAGCAACAATATCCTGATGCAAAGATTTTAGCACATCCTGAATGTACGGGTGAAGTAGCTGCGCTTGCAGATAAAGTTGGGAGTACGGCTGCTCTACTGAAATTCAGTATTAACGACGAAGCACAAAAGTTTATAGTTGTTACTGAGGTAGGTATTCTTCACGAAATGCAGAAGTCTGCACCGCAAAAGACTTTTATTCCTGCGCCATCAATCGAAGAACCATTTACTTGCAACGAGTGTAATTATATGAAACTTATTACATTAACCAAGTTGTACAATTGCATAAAGTATGAATGGCCATTGATAGAGGTAGATAAGAAAATTGCAGAAAAGGCGGTACGACCAATTAATAAGATGTTGGAAATATCAAAGAAACTTGGTTTGTAGTAGTATGCTACAAAAATTTTTTTCACCTTTTATATATAGTAAGATGTTAAAAGTAGAAGAATTAAACGACAAACTAATTGACATTGCCTTTAGCGAAGATATTGGCGATGGAGATCATACAACCCTTTGTTGCATACCAGCAGATACTATGGGTGAAAGTAAATTACTGATAAAAGAGGAAGGTATATTTGCTGGTGTAGAAATTGCTAAGCGCGTTTTCCATCGATTTGACCCAAAGCTAATGATAGATGTTAATATTGAAGATGGTACGCATGTAAAACCTGGAGATATAGTTATGAGCGTAAAAGGACTTGAACAAAGTCTTTTACAGACAGAACGCTTAATGCTTAACATACTTCAGCGTATGAGCGGCATCGCAACAATGACACATAAATATCAACAAGCCCTTATTGATGCGGGTACAAAAACACGAGTTTTAGATACCCGAAAAACAACTCCGGGCATGCGTATGCTTGAGAAAGAGGCAGTTTATATTGGTGGAGGCACAAATCATCGTATTGGACTTTTTGATATGATACTTTTAAAAGATAATCACATAGATTTCTGCGGTGGAGTTCATAATGCTATTTCAAGAGCAAAGGCTTACTGTAAAGCTAAAGGAATTGACTTAAAGATAGAATGTGAAGTACGTAACTTCAAAGAACTTGAAGAAGCATTAGTAGAAGGTTGTGACCGAATTATGTTTGATAACTTCACTCCAGAGGAAACTAAGAAGGCAGTAGATATTGTTTCTGGTCGGTGCGAAACAGAATCAAGTGGAGGAATAACCTATGAAACAATGATACCCTACGCAAAAGCAGGTGTAGATTTTATCTCATTTGGTGCTTTAACACATAGTGTAAAAGGTTTGGATATGAGTTTTAAGGCTGCAGGAAGCGATAAACTTATAATGAAATAGCATATAATAGGTATTCAGAAATTGTGTCAATGGCAATTTCTGATGATAAAAGATGGCAGTAAAAGATGAGCAAACATTTTATACTACCATCTTTTTTACGTTTTACTAACTTCGTTTAGGAGATTTCTTCCGATTTCTTTAATGATTGTAAAATAAAAATATGAAAGCCTAATTTTTTCTTCTATTCTTATAGAAAAAATAGTGTATGGTCTTATAAGCAACTACTTAAAAGTAGGTATTTTGCAAGAACCCCTACTTTTAGGTATTGCACGATACAATGAAACTCTCTATCTTTGCAAACGTAAACAAAACAAACGTAACAAAACATTAATACAAATATGAAGAGTACAATAGTAGTTTTCGGTTCATCAACCGGTACATGTGAGAATATTGCAAACACAATTGCTGAGAAATTAGGTGTAGAAGCAATCAACGTTACAGATTTTTCTGCTGATACAGTTGCTAATTATGACAACCTTATCCTTGGAACTTCTACTTGGGGAGCAGGTGAATTGCAAGACGACTGGTATGATGGTGTGAATGTTTTAAAAGAAGCTGACCTTTCAGGAAAAACAGTTGCTCTTTTCGGTTGTGGCGATAGCGAGTCTTATTCTGATACTTTCTGCAGTGCAATGAAAGAAATATGCGATGCTGCTGCGGGCGCAAACATCATTGGTGGTGTATCTACTGAAGGTTATACATTTGACGATAGCGATGCTGTTGTAGATGGTAAATTTATAGGTCTTGCACTTGATGATGTAAACGAAGACGATCAGACCGAAAGCAGAATTGATGCTTGGTTAGATAGCATCAAAGGTTCTTTATAAGAAAAAGTAGATAGCGTCTAAAAAATTACAACTATTATGAAAGGTATGGCAACAGATATGAAAGTCTTGCTGAACCATATTTATGAGTTCAAGAAAGGAGTGCGACAGATGGTCCTTTATACTTTTAACAAGAAGTATCAAGATTTTGTTATCGCACGACTTCATAGTCAGCAAATACCTTTTATAATTCAGCCTGTAGGAAACAGCAGTTTAAACTTGTTTTTTGGTCGTAAAGAGTGTTTAGATGCTATACGATTATTTGTAACCAAACCCCTAAACCAACTTTCTCCTGAGGAAGATTTTATACTCGGAGCAATGCTTGGATATGATATCAGAGTGCAGTGCGAACGCTATTGCGAAAGGAAATGTCGCACTTGCAATCAGATACAATGAAATAATGGATATGGTAGAGACCATACCATCTTAGTAAGTGAAAATCTTGTTCGCGAAATAAAATTATTTCATAATGTTTTTGTATAGGATTAAGGCCGACTGTGAAGTCAGCCTTTTCTTTTTTCTTTAATTTTGTAATTGCAAATAGTTCTAATGAAATATTTATAAGTGAATTTGACAGAGTTTTATTATATGAACGTTATCGTTCTCTATCTGCGATTTTTATTCATTATAGAACTTTCCATCATCATATATTATAAAGCTTGGTCAAAAAAGGCTTTAGTGTTTTCAATATAAGGATATTAACTGAACACACAACACCAAATCAGTTCGCCTATGAAGGAAATATGAGTAAAGCCTATATATGTTTTTCATTTTAATAATGCCTGTTTTGTAAGGTAATACAAGAGGTTTTACCAAGCAAAATAGGCATTATTAAAACGTAAAATAAAGAATTTAGCAATATGTTGAATCCAAGAAAGATATATAATATTTATAAAAGCACTTTGTTTTCTCTTTATCACATTGCAGTAGACTTTTAAGAGTCTTATCTTCATCGGTTTCCTTTATAATATTTCAGAGCTTCAGGCATCCATCCTTGAATATTTTTAATGCGGGCAGCATCAGAAGGGTGGCTACTCAAGAATTCCATTGGTGCACCTTTTGAAGAGGCAGACATACGTTGCCAAAACGGAATAGCTGTTTGTGGATCGTATCCAGCCATTGCTGCAAAGATAAGTCCCATATAATCAGCTTCATTTTCATTCTTTCTACTATACTTTAAGTTTAAAAGTGATAAACCTGTTGAAGCTACTGAACTTACAAGATCACCAGTTCCGCTTCCAATTGTAGAGTTCAATACAGTTCCTAAGATAGCAGTTCCTACGCTTTGGTTCTGTTGTTTTGTTATTTGTTCAGCACTATGCTTTGCTACTGCGTGCGCTATTTCGTGCCCTAATACTATTGCAAGGCCATCTTCTCCTTGAGTATAAGGTAATAATCCTTCAAAAACAACAATTTTGCCACCAGGCATACAGAATGCGTTTGCTTGTTTGTCTTGTACAAGATTAAATTCCCATTGGAAGTTTTTTACCTCGTTTGCATATCCATTATTGCGTAAATAAGTTTCTACGGCATTAGCAAGTTTACGTCCAACACGTGTTACCATTTGAATATTTTTTGTGTTTGTTGATTTCTTAGCAGTTGACATAAACTTTGCATACTGTGTTTTACTTAAACTTAGAATATCTGCATCAGATACACCAATCGTTTGCTTGCGACCTGTAAGTGGCACCGTTGATGTTGTTCCACATGCAGTGAGTGTAGCGATGGCAATAGTAATCAATATGTACTTAATCCTTTTCATCTTTTTCTTTATTTAAGTTATCTTATCCTGCTTTGCAGTTTGCTTCTTTTATTTTTTTGCGAAATTACAAACTTTTTCTTCGATAATTGTCGTTTTTACGTCTTTTTAGTAAAAATAATGCTACTTTGTTTATTTTGTTTAAGTTAGAAATGGTAATTTTGCAACATTAAAAATAAAAGTATAAAGAATATTAAATTAATATTATATGCGTAGAACTGTTACTTTATTTATATTGCTGCTTACAAATATTTGGATATCAGCACAAAATAGACGAACTTATTTGCCCGATTTCAAGAAAGGGCAAACCGTAATTTACGAGCATTTATTGAAGAAAACCTATCAGCGAAACAGTGACAATACCACTGTTGATGGGTTGGAATTATATTCTCCGTTTGGAACTCCTTTGAGAGGATTTGATTTTTTAGATATATTAAGAATGGTTCCTACTGGCGATAAAATATCAAGTAAATTCTCGCTGAAAGTACTCGAAGCAACACCATACGCCTATATTATGGAATTAAAGCTTATTGATATGGGGTTGCCGAAAGATATTGAAAGCGGTTTGGAAACAAAGGGAACCTTAGGTATAATTAATTTGGCAAAGAGTCTCAAGCTGCGTTTGATGATTTCAAGAAAGTTAGGCGAATGGGTAGTACTCAACACTGATGAGTTATACAGGCAAATTATTACTGAAAGCCGCAAACGAAAACTTTCTTTCTTAGATATCGGAGATGAGGAACTTGATGAAAAGATGATAGCAGAGATGCAGAGAGAAAATGCAATAGATATTTTCTTTTTTTCGTTTGTACCAGGCTTTAAAGTCTTTACTGAAGCTTATAGCTTACGTTACGAAGATGGGCATCAGGAAAAAGGCGAACTGAAGGAAGAAGAGGGCTCGTTTAAGTTTGTAAGCGATGTAACAAAAGGTAAAGGCAGAGAAATGAACCTTAAAATGAATATGGATATGTATTCAAGTTTATACGAACTTGACAACGACACGTATGTAAGTAATGTAGATTCGATTAGTATAGACTCTATTGAAATGGATTATGTAGATGTAGATACAATTGTAACAGATGAAGAAGATTCGCTATTATATGACGATGGGAAGGTATTGTGCAAGGCTCAGAATATAATAGATGTGAAAATGGATAAGAAAAGTTGGTTGGAAAAGTACGAAAATTCTGTTACCATCAATTATCCAAATGGTGTTGGCACAATTTATCAAGTAGTAAGACGACGCAAGAATTAAAGAAACAGACAAGATGAAAACAATAAAGAAACAACAAAATAAGATGCGAGTATTCTTAACCATCATAACATTGCTTGCAACCAATGGTTTATGGGCACAGAAGAACAGTGGATATAGACCTAAGTTTGAGAAAGGACAATCTGCTGTTTACGAGTTTTCACTCGAACAAACACAGAGCGGTACCCCCGATTCGATAAACACAATGCTCGACTTTACCTCTATTATAGGAGATGATAATAACCTTTTCGGTGGAGTAGAAAGACGAGAACCCAACCTTTCGTGTAAAGTCCGCTTAACAGTTTTAGATGTTTCTCCGTTCACTACAACTATACAAGTAGACTTGTTAGAGAGTGTCAATTATACAAAAAAGAAAGTAGAATCGGCTTCTGATAGTTTGTTTTATCATCATGTAGGCGATATTTTAAAGAAGCGTCCGCTTATTCTTACCTTTGCTTCCGATATGAAATCATATATTGTAAGCAATTCGGAAGAGATGTCGGCAGAATTATCAGAAATCCTGATAAAGTTGGTTTATGACGAGGAACCTTCAGAATCAGCTGCCCCCATATACAGCTATAATAGCTATGCAGCGCAGGCTTTGAACCTTATGGGAAAACCCTTTATACGATTCTTAACCAATCTTTATGCTTTATATGCACCAAGTCTGCTTGATTTAATTCAGACATTTGCCAATCCGCTGACCGAAGGTACTGTTACGAAAGGGCGTCCACTCGACGGTACAAATAGACTTATGAAGTATTTTACATCAATTACAACGAAGGATAAACAAGGAGAATGGACATCTATTACCGATTTATACAAATACACCACACCTTATTACAGCAGCGATAATGAAGGCAATTGGGCTGATAGTGTTGAGATTGACAGCGTTGAGGTAGATTCAATGGTGTCCGATGAAGATTATGATTACGACACAGCAATCGTTGATTCAGATTACATTGATACTGCAGAATGGGATACAACAGAATGGGATTCGGTTGTAGAAGATTATGAATACGAACCCGATACGACCTTGGAAGAAACCGACCGGGCAGTATATACGCACACTGAAACACGTATTGGTAAGGACAGTTGGCCAACAGAAATAAGTAAAACCATAACGTTGGAAGATAACGGTGTTGCTTGGATATACCGCAGAAAGGTTAAAAAAGTAAAGGAAACACAGCAGAAGAAGTAAGGAGAATATAGGAAAGAGGGAGTTTGGCTCCCTCTTTTATTTTTTTTACTAAAAAGTTGTCCGTTTCACTTTAAAGTGTTATCTTTACATTCAAATAAAAATCCATAACGCTATGATACAATATTTTTCTGAAAATCTTTGGTTAGTTTGGCTTTTAGTAAGCCTTTTGTGCCTTGTGTTAGAATTAACCAATGGTGATTTTTTTATCATGTGTTTTGTAATTGGAGGTGTTTTTGCAGCAGCTGTGTCGGCTTTTAGCGATAGCTTCATGTTGCAAGTCATTGTCTTTGCAGTAGTTAGTATGCTAAGTGTCTTCTTTATTAGACCAATTGTGTTAAAGTATTTACACATAAATAAAGAGCAAAGATTAAGTAACGCTGATGCCATAATAGGCAGAATTGGTAATGTTACAGAATCAATTGTTGCAAATGGACATGGGAGAGTAAAGATAGATGGTGACTCTTGGAAGGCTGTTGCAGTAAATAATCTTTCTATTGAGGAAGGAACAAGAGTACGTATTGTTGCTTTAGATTCCATTATTGTAACAGTGGAAAGAGTTGAATAATTTACTTTTATGAATAATTAAAATCCTTAATCATTATGGACATTGGAACTTATATCGTGATTGCCTTTATAGCATTGGCACTCATCTTTGTAAAAAAAGCAGTTGTTATAATCTCACAGAGTGAAACACGCATCATAGAACGTTTGGGAAAATACCATGCAACTTTACAACCAGGTGTTAATTTAATCATTCCATTTATTGATAGAGCCAAAGAAATGGTAGCAGTTCGTGCTGGACGATATGTGTACACAACTGTTATTGATTTGCGTGAACAAGTTTATGATTTCGACAGACAGAATGTTATTACGAAAGACAATATTCAAATGCAAATCAATGCTCTCCTTTATTTCCAAATAATGGACTCTTTTAAGGCTGTATACGAAATAAACAATCTGCCAAACGCTATAGAGAAACTTACGCAGACAACACTTCGTAATATTATTGGTGAAATGGAACTCGACCAAACACTTACTTCTCGAGATACCATTAACACAAAGTTACGTTCTGTTCTTGACGATGCAACTAACAAGTGGGGTATTAAAGTAAATCGTGTAGAACTTCAAGATATTACACCACCAGAAAGTGTATCGCAAGCAATGGAGAAACAAATGCAGGCAGAACGTAATAAACGAGCTACTATTCTTACCAGTGAGGGTGAGAAACAAGCTGCTATTCTTAAATCTGAAGGTGAAAAAGCTTCAAGAATAAATCGTGCTGAAGCAGACAGACAACAAGCGATACTTATTGCTGAAGGTCAAGCTCAAGCAAAAATGCGTGTAGCTGAAGCAGAAGCTGTAGCAATTCAGAAGATTACAGAAGCTCTTGGACAAAGCACAAATCCTGCAAATTACCTCATTGCACAGAAGTATATACAAATGATGGAAGAACTTGCAAAGAATGAAAATCAAAAGACGGTTTATCTTCCATATGAGGCAACGGGAGTAATGGGCTCATTAGGAGGTATAAAAGAGATGTTTAAAGGACAATAAAAACGCAAATGACAAAAATAAATAGCGAACTTAAAATCTGTATATTTTGTGGCGCACGCCCTAATTTTATGAAGGTAGCGCCTATTATTAGAATTCTAAAAAAGAAACATACCGAAGGATGGGATGGTAGAAATATTGCTTACTCGTTAGTTTATGCGGGAAGTGAAAACGACCCAACGTTGGAGAATAGTTTATTTGAAGACCTACAAATCCCACGTCCAAATGTTTATCTTGGTGTTGAATGTGAAAATTTGAACGAATTGACAGGTCAAGTAAT
The DNA here is from genome assembly GCF_015262605.1 of Prevotella aurantiaca. Taxonomy (NCBI): domain Bacteria; kingdom Pseudomonadati; phylum Bacteroidota; class Bacteroidia; order Bacteroidales; family Prevotellaceae; genus Prevotella; species Prevotella aurantiaca. The sequence continues at coordinate 14,137 of NZ_JABZSJ010000053.1, forward strand.
GTCAAAATTCGAGCAATATTTACAGCAAAACAATACACATGTTGTAGTTGTTGTCGACGACCTTGCTTCGACAATGGCTGCAGCTATTGTAGCAAAAAAGCAAGGTATTGCATTGGCACATATTGCTGCAGGAACTCGTTCGTTCGATATAAATATGCCGAAAGAAATTAATCGTTTGGTTATTGATGGACTATCGGATGTTCTTTTCACAGCTGGTCTAAGTAATAACAGTATCGCAAATAAAGAAGGTGCAGAACTGTCTCGTGTTTATATGGTTGGCAATATTCTTATTGACAATATTCGCTTTAATCGTGAACGAATGGGTAGTTTGTCGTTAGAGAATATTCATTCAGTGAGCAATTTGCATTTGAAAACAAAGCAATATCTTGTCTTTACGCTCAACCGAAAGATGTTGATGAACAACAAAGAAAACTTAGGACGTATGCTGAAAGCTATGCTGGAAGCTGCGGGAGATATGCCAATTGTTGCCCCTTTACGCGAAAATGCTGCTCAAGTTGTGCGTTCGCTTGACCTGTCAAAGCATACAAATCTAAACTTTGTAGAACCTTTGGGCTATTTAGAATTTAGCTTTTTATTGTCGAATGCAGCAGGTATTGTAACTGATTCGGGAAATGTTGCAGAAGAAGCTACTTTTACAAACGTTCCTTGTGCTACACTGAATAGCTATACTGAGCATATCGAAACTGTGAAACAAGGTACAAATATTCTTGTTGGTGAAGATGCACAGAAACTTCATGCAGTAGTTTCGGATATGGTAGAAGGTAGGTGGAAAGCTACTTCAATTCCAGATAGATGGGATGGCCGTTCAGCGGAACGCATTGTTCAAACTCTTGTTGATTTAGTAAAATAAAAGAAATAGAAAGCGGATATGTCGATGCATGCATATCCGCTTTTATTTTTATATCTTTATTATTAGATTTTACAATAAGTTAGGTGTTTGAAATTTTTAATTACAAAATAAAAAATTGTAATTACGTTTTTTAAATTTATAATTATAATTTTGATGGAATGTAATTATATTTTTTCTACGTATTATTTATCTTCTGATGGAAGGTTTTCTATTCTCTTTGAAAAAAGGACATCCTTCTTCAAAATAATAAAAATACGTAAGTAGATACTTGATTAAATTTAATTAGTCTGTTGTAAATTGATACAACATTCTTCAACTATTTATACTACTATTCTCAAGTTAAGTCAACGCAACTTTTAATTCTAATTAAATATTCATATTCTTTCTCTAATTTTGTTTTTTGTACTTTTGCAGTTACTATGCATAAAGGTAAAGATAATTATACGTTCCTTACAGTGGAACCCATTCATAAGGTTGTGCTAACGATGGCTATTCCCACTATTATTTCGATGTTGGTAACAAGTTTATATGTTATTGCCGATACATATTTTGTGGGACAGATAAATACGCAGGCTACCGCAGCAGTGGGTATTGTATATTCGTTAATGTTTTTTGTGCAAGCATTTGGTTTCTTTTTTGGGCATGGATCAGGGAATTATATATCAAGAGAGCTGGGTGCAAAACGACGCGATAATGCTATTCGCATGGCATCGAATGGTTTCTTCTTCTCATTCCTATTAGGTTTGTTTGTAATGGCACTTGGTTTGCTATTTCTTGAACCTTTATCGGTTTTGTTGGGAAGTACTCCTACAATTCTTCCTTATACTGAGAAATATTTGGGAATCGTACTTCTTAGCGCACCTTTTCTTACTTCTTCGCTCACTTTAAACAATCAGATGCGTTTACAAGGTAATGCTGCATATGCCATGTATGGAATTGTTGTGGGCGTTATACTGAATGTTGCATTAGACCCAATACTTATTTTTGGATTTGATATGGGGATAACTGGTGCAGCTATTGCTACACTTGTAGGACAGGTTGTGTCGTTCTTTATTCTTTTTTATATGGCTAGAAAAGGAGAAAATATCGGTATTTATTTCCGAAATTTTATTCCTTCGTGGCTGACTTTAAAAGAAATATTCTTAGGAGGAAGTCCTTCGCTTTCTCGTCAGGGGTTGGCTTGTTTGGCAACAATGTCATTGAATATTGCAGCTGGTACTTATGGAGATGAGGCGATTGCTGCAATGAGTATTGTTAATCGTATATCTATGCTTGTACTCGCCACTGTCATAGGGTTAGGACAAGGTTTTCAACCGCTATGTGGATTTTGTTATGGAGCTAAAATGTACGATAGGTTAGAAGCAGGTTATAAGTTTACAGTTAAAGTAGGTACTGCTTTCTTGCTTGTTTGTACAGTTATAGGTTGGATTTTCAGCGGGTCAATAATTGGTTTGTTCCGTGACGACCCTAAAGTTATCAGTATAGGTGTAGTTGCTTTAAGATGGCAGCTTTGTACTTATCCATTCAATGCGATGATTTTGGCTAGTAATATGCTTACGCAAACATGTAGAAAAACTTGGCGCGCTAATTTTTTGGCAGCAGCTCGTCAAGGATTATTCTTTGTTCCTTTAATTTTTATTCTTCCGAGATTCTTTGGTCTTTTAGGTGTAGAGATGTGCCAAGCAGTGAGCGATACATTAGCGTTTATAGCTACCGTTCCGATTACGATTTATACATTTAGGGAATTTAGTAAAGAACAAAGAGAACTGATATAGAAAGACAACAGATTTACAGATTATGGAAAATAAGGTTTTTATAGTAAATGGTATGAAATGTGAGCATTGCAAGTTAAATGTTGAGCAAGCTCTTAAAAGTGTTGTAGGTGTTGAAGTGGCAGAAGTAAACTTGGCAGAGAAGATTGTTAATGTTTCTTATGATGAAAATCTAGTAAAGCCAGAGTTATTAAAAAGTGTAGTCGATGCTTTAGGACGCTTTGAAATGATATTGTAATAGTTTACAAATATCAACTAATTGAATAAAAGGGAGGAAAGTAGAATGAAGAAAAACATTCCTGTTATTGGTATGGCATGTTCTGCATGTTCCGCTAATGTTGAAAAGAAACTCAATAGCCTAAAAGGTGTAATCAGTGCTTCAGTTTCGTTGCCTTCACGTTCAGTATTAATAGACTTTAATCCTGAAGAAATATCTTTGGTAGACATGAAAGCTGCTGTTAATACAATTGGCTATGATCTAGTAATAGAAGAAGGTCGCTCGGCAGTAGAAATAGAAAAACGTGCGTTTGCCTTATTGAAACGAAAAACAGTATTTTCATGGTTGTTTGCTTTGGGTGTCATGGCGGTTTCAATGGGTTGGATAAATTTTGATAATAGAAGCACTGCCAATCAAATTGCGTTAATCATCGCTTTATCTAATATGTTGTATTGTGGACATAGTTTCTATGTATCTGCATGGAAACAAATGAGAAACGGCTTAGCTAACATGGATACACTTGTATCATTGTCTACGATGATAGCCTTTTTATTCAGTGTTTTCAATACATTTTGGGGAGAAATTGTCTGGGGAAGTCGAGGAATAATGTGGCATACCTATTTCGACGCTTCTGTTATGATAATTACTTTTGTACTTACGGGTAAACTTTTAGAAGAGAAAGCAAAAGATGGAACAGCTTCGTCTATTCGCCATATGATGGGTATGACACCGAAAACTGCACATATTGTAGATGGTGATAAGGTAGAAGAGGTCCCTATTTCTACTATTGAAGTGGGAGATTTACTTGAGGTGCGAACTGGAGAAAAAGTGCCTGTAGATGGTGAAGTTATTTGGGCAGAAAGTTTTATGACCGCTGATGCTGTCTACATAGATGAAAGCATGATAACAGGAGAACCTAATCCTGCAAAGAAATGTAAGGGAGATAAAGTGTTAGCAGGAACAATTCCTAATCAAGGTAAGCTGAGAATGCGTGCACGACAAGTAGGACAGGATACAATGATAGCACAGATTATCCGTATGGTACAGGATGCACAAAGTTCTAAAGCTCCTGTTCAGCGTATTGTAGATAAAGCTGCTTTGATTTTTGTTCCAATTGTTACAGTAATAGCAATTTTTACTTTTCTTGTATGGTGGATAATTGGAGGAAATGATTATATTCCGCAAGCAATTCTTTCAGCAATTGCTGTTTTGGTTATTGCTTGTCCTTGTGCAATGGGATTGGCTACTCCTACTGCTTTGATGGTAGGTATAGGAAAGGCAGCAGAAAAACAAATACTAATTAAAGATGCTGCTGCATTGGAAAAACTACGTAAGATAAATGCACTTGTTATCGATAAAACAGGTACATTAACTATACCCAACAAAGATATTGATTTTACAAGATCTGATGATTTAGCTTTAGAAGAACGTGAAACTCTAAAACCTAATGCAAGGGAAGCGTTAGAGATTCTACAAAATAGTGGTGTAGATGTTTATATGATGAGTGGCGATAAAGAAGATGCTGCAAAGTATTGGGCAGAAAAGGCTGGTATAAAACATTTTCAAAGTAAGGTTTTACCGCAAGATAAAGAAAATATAGTGCGCAAGTTACAGCATGAAGGAAAATGTGTGGCGATGGTTGGTGATGGAATAAATGATACACAGGCATTGGCATTAGCTGATGTCAGTATTGCTATTGGTAAAGGAACTGATGTCGCTATGGATATTTCACAAATCACCCTTATGGGGGACGATCTCATAACTTTGCCAGAAGCTTTATTATTAAGTCGTCGTACAGTAAGAATGATATGGCAAAACTTATTCTGGGCATTCATTTATAATATTATTTGCATACCACTTGCTGCTGGAGTATTATTTTTGTTTGATGTTAATTGGCAGATCACACCTTCTTGGGCAAGTGCACTAATGGCATTTTCAAGTGTCAGTGTTATACTAAATAGTCTTCGTTTGCGTCTGATGAAATAAAAAGCTTCGTATTCTCACTAAGATTATTTTTTAGTTATGTTTCTATATAGTTGTAGCTATAAGCAAATATTTTATAGGATAATGTACTATGAATCATCAGAATATTAGGTTTTTAAGGGAGAACTAGATAGCTGTAATATAATTTGTATATCACTCGTAATATATCAACATGAGGGTGTGTCAAAATTGATACATCCTCTTTTTTATGCACAAAGCCCCGACTT
>NZ_JABZSJ010000004.1:0-65699 GCF_015262605.1 Prevotella aurantiaca
TCGGAGCTTTGTGCATAAAAAAGAGGATGTATCAATTTTGACACACCCTCTTTTTGTATATTACAGCATTGCTGTTTATGCTAAACCAAGGCTCTTTTTAATGCCTTCAATCTTTTCGTAAGCACGTGCACGGCAAGCCTTAAAGTCGGTTGCAGTTTGCATATTGTCCTTTATTTCGAGATAGAACTTAATCTTTGGCTCAGTTCCCGAAGGACGAACGCTCACCTTTGTGCCGTCAGTGCAGAACCATTGCAATACGTTGCTTGTTTCAGGCATAACGAGTTTGGTCTTGTTTCCTTCAGCATCAGTAGCTTCAAGAGAAGCATAATCCTTCCACAAACAAACAGTACTGCCGCCCAAATCCTTTGGAGGGTTAGCACGGAAGTCGCGCATCATCTGCTGAATCTCGTCTGCTCCGCTCTTTCCTGGACGCTCAACGTTGATGGTAAACTCCTCGCTAAAGCCGTATTCAAGGTATATATCCATGAGCAAATCATACAGCGTCTTGCCCTTATCCTTAGCGTATGCGCAGATTTCAGCGAGCAAAGCACACGCACTAACAGCATCTTTATCGCGGTTAAAGTCCGATGCCATGAAGCCATAGCTTTCCTCTCCGCCTCCGATATAGTTCTTTTCACCTTCTGAGATGGCGATTTCGTGAGCTATCCACTTGAATCCTGTGTAGCAATCGCGCATTTCTATATGTTGCTTCTTAGCTATTTCGGCAATTACTTCAGTGGTTACGATGGTCTTAACGATATAGTCTTTCGGTGTCATCTTACCCAAAGCCTGTCTGTTTGTAATGATATACCAAAGGAATATCAAGCATGTTTGGTTACCATTGATAAGAATCCACTCTCCATTACTATCCTTACAAGCCATTCCAACACGGTCTGCGTCAGGGTCAGAAGCCATCAATATGTCGGCATCGAGCTTCTTAGCGTCGCGCAAACCAAGCGTAAGCGCTTCGGCAATTTCAGGGTTTGGACGGTCTACAGTAGGGAAGTTGCCGTCTTTCACCATCTGTTCCTCAACGCAATGAATGTTTGTAAAGCCCCAGTCGCGCAGTGCTCGTGGTATCATAACGCGGCCTGCACCGTGCAGCGGAGTGTAAACAATGCAGAGATCGTGTTGTCGTTTGATAACTTCAGGGTCGATACAAACCGTCTTTACATTCTCAAGATAAACTTTATCTACGTCTTCTCCGATGATTTCGATAAGGTCTTTGTTGCCCTCGAACTTCACATCTTCAATCTTAACGAGGTTCACTTGGTCGATAATACCCTTATCGTGAGGAGCCAATACTTGCGCACCGTCGTCCCAATAAGCCTTATAGCCATTGTATTCGCGTGGGTTGTGGCTTGCAGTAATGTTTACACCGCCTTGCGCTTTAAAGTGTCTGATAGCGAAAGAGCACTCTGGAGTAGGGCGTAAATCCTCGAAAAGATAAACCTTAATGCCATTTGCTGAGAAGATATTAGCAACTGTTTCGGCAAACAAACGAGAGTTGTTGCGGCAGTCGTGGCACACTACTACAGAGATTTGCTCTTTATCTTTGAAGCTCATCTTAAGGTAATTAGCAAATCCCTGTGTTGCCATTCCTACGGTATAGACGTTCATTCGGTTAGAGCCAGAGCCCATAATGCCACGCAAACCGCCTGTTCCGAACTCAAGGTCTTTATAGAACGACTCAATAAGAAGGTCTTTGTTGTCGCTGTCCAACATATCTTGAACGGCCTTGCGGGTTGCTTCGTCGAAAGCAGGAGCGAGCCATTGTTTTGCTTTTTGCTCGCATTGAGCAATAAGTTCTTTGTTCTGCATAGTTTCCTGATAATTTTTAGAGAGCGCTATTCAATGACTCTCGTATGTTATAATAATTTAGTTGATGCTACCTGCGCACTATTGCCGTTGAACAAACGAAGTTGTATCGCACGCATATAGTACTGCAAATATACAGAAAATAATAAGATTATTGTTCTAATTGTGGGAATATTTTTGTATTTTTGTGTCCAGTTTAAGAAATTAAAGCTAAAAAATAGAATCATGGAATTATATTATAAAGGTGTCATTCTTGCCATTTGTACCTTTTTTATAATAGGCATGCTGCACCCCGCAGTAATTAAATGGGAATACTATTTCGGCACAAAAGGTTGGTGGATGTGGCTCGTTGGAGGCATAATATGCTGTGTTTCGGCCCTGTTCATAGCCGAATTGTTTTGGTCGGCCCTGCTTGGTGTAACGGGAGCATCGTTGCTTTGGGGCATCGGAGAACTGTTCGAACAGGTAGACCGTGTAAGAAAAGGGTGGTTTCCGATGAACCCTAAGCGCAAAGATGCGTATAAAAAGTAAAGAATGAAGGCTACTTTAATATTAGTTGGAAAAACAAACGAAGAGGTGTTTGTGCGTGCCATTGCCGACTATACAGGGCGCATAGGCCACTATTTGCCGTTCAATATCATTACTTTACCCGAACTGAAGAACACCAAGAAGTTATCGGAAGCACAGCAAAAGGACCGCGAAGGCGAGATGATACTAAAGGAAATACAAACGTCTGATACGGTTGTGCTGCTCGACGAGCACGGTAAAGAGTTCCGTTCGGTAGACTATGCCGCATGGTTGCAAAAGAAACAGAACACAGCAAAGCGACTTGTGTTTGTTATCGGTGGCCCTTATGGGTTTTCTAAAGCGGTGTACGATCGTGCCAACGAAAAGATTTCGCTTTCTAAAATGACTTTCTCTCACCAGATGGTACGCCTGATTTTCGTTGAACAACTCTATCGAGCGTGCAGCATTATTAAGGGTGAACCATACCATCACGAGTAAAATAGAGAGATAGTTCTCTCGCTTTCTGCTCATTTCCTTTACTTTTTTGTGCCTTTTTAACCCTCTTTTTGTAAATATATAAACAGTATATTTCGGCCCCAAAAAAAGGGTTTGATACGTTGAAAAAACCGCACTCTTCTGTAAAGAAAAATACCATTGAAAAACGATACCAATTGTTTTGTGTTCTAAAAGTGCCTGTTTTGCGTTGCAAAAGAGCCTGTTTTACCACGTAAAACAACCCCTATTGCAAGGGTTTGAAAGTGAGATGGTTACACGATATTTTCTGTTTGGTGATTTCTTTACACTTGTATGATCTTTCAACAGTCTTGATTTCATCATTGCATTAAAAAACTTTCATTTTATAAAAGAAAAACTTTGGCATTATTTTGCATTACAAAAAATAATTAGTAACTTTGTGTCGTTAGCCACTAAACCGAATTGTATGCTCTGCATGCAGGGCGGCATTACGATGTGGTAACGCAACTAAGATTAATCACTAAGTTTCAGATAATTAACCAACAAATCCCCATGGATATTACAAAAAAACTAACGGCGTTTTACCATCATTTGAATGAAGACGAGGTAGATAGAACCATTTTATCCGTAAAACTCGGCGATGGGAAAACCGAATTCCTAAACAAGTTCAAAGAAAAGTATAGCAACCAATATGCTTTTTACTCGCTCACACCTATCAATTACCAACTTACAGCAAACGAACAGATTATTGAATACGTCAAAAGAGACTTACTTGCACAGTTGGTTTTAGATGGTTCGCTTAATCCAAGTATTAATGTTCCTGCTCCAATTTTGCTGCAATGGTACTTGAACGAACGGCCTTTGGATGTTATAAAAGATATTATGAGGTATGTTCCATCGGTGTTAAGGAATGGAAACGAGCTTGGAGCACTCTTAAAAGGTGCCATAAATATGGCTGAAGGAATTACCAATCAGTGTAAGAAATTGAAAGGATTTAAAGAATATTTAGAGGCAGCTGAATTTGATAAGGCTACGAAATCTGTTACGAAATATTCTGCTGAAGCCAATAATCTGACTGAATTGGACCCGCTGAATTGGCTGATAACGAGGAGCGTAGCAGGGAATAAGAAGACAACAGTGCTACTAATAGAAGACTTCGACCGCATTGACCCTGTTCATTTGTTCGGCATTTTCAATATATTCTCGGCACATTCTGATAAGAAACTAACAAGGAAGGATGTTGTAGAGTTTGAATATGACTCGGACAACAAGGCACAGTTCCTTAATAAATTTGGCTTTGACAAGATTATCTTCATTATGGATAGCGTAGCAATGAGCACGGTATTTAGGAATTATTACGGTGATGCTAACTATGAAGGATATATCAAAGAGTTTGTTTCAAAGCATACTTTCTATCACTCTGTAAGCGAACATGCAAAGAGTTCGTTGCAGGCTTATGTTAAAGAAGAATGCAAAGTGGACTTTGAGATCGTAACTAAGGGCTTGTCGGCAGTGGGTATTAAGCTGGAAAAGAACGATGCAAGAGAAGTTGTTAAGGTGCTTGACAACTTTGAAGATGCCTATATTAAAGAGGAAGTTAGCGTAACTGACGACTTCCACTTCCTATCTGACACGCCGCTTGTAAAGCTTATTGCTTTGCTAAGACGCTTGGGAGTGAGAGAAAATCAGCTGTTAGACTTCTTCACAGCCATTCAAGTGGAAGATAGTTTCATGGAGTTGTTGGGTTGTTTTGCCGTAACTAAAGATTCAATACAGCGACATGGAAAGATTTGTCACAATGGTGTGCTTTATCAAATGGTTGTAGATGAAGATGAAGGAAAATACAAATCGTTCGATCGTGTCATGAATATTCCAAGCATGGTGTCGGTAGATGACTATCGTTTTTTGGAGGTTGATATTAACAAGGTAATAGGAAAAGCTTTGGAATATGTAAGGTAGCGGAAGGTTGTAATGCTGTTTCAACCAATCACTGATGCCTATTATATATAAGGTGTAAATGCTTTTTAAAGAATAAAAAAAATGTAGAGACAAGCCGAAAGGTTTATCTCTACATTTTTTTATTGTTGTTTTAATCTGTCGTTTTTAGAACACTACATTGAAGCCAAGACGTATGCCGTGCTTTGAAATGCCAGGCAAGTTGGTGTAAGTAAGGCGTCGTACATAGTCAATTTCAAGCATTCTGAAGATGTTATGTATTCCCAATACAAGCTCTAAGTATGGAGTATTGGTCATTACATTGGTGCCTTCAGGGAACTTATATAGCTCGGTGTCAGCAACATTCTGTGGCAACAACGGATTGTTCTTGTCGGTAAGGTGTCCCCACATTCCCTTAAACGCAACATACTCGCGCCATTTCAGCTTCTTAACGAGTGGAATTCGGTTGAAGATTTTACCTTCCAAGTTCCACGCAAGATTGAATTGTGCAAAGCGATCGTTAAGGAATTCCATGTTCTCCATGAGGTTAAACGACCCTTGATGTTCGAAAAGTGAAGTGTTAACTGGAGGCATTATGAGCAAGTGATAAGGCACTTTGTTCCATTGTGCACCTGCCATTAAACGCATATCGAAGTTTCCCCAGCTTCCCAACCATAGGCGTTTGTAAGCTGAAAATTCGGTAAGGTTGTACGTAAACTGGCTTCCTAACACGTTTTTAAGACCGATTGTGTGGGTCAATGTAAACTGCGGAGCATCTAAATTCACCTCTATTCGACGCTGTTTCGAGTTGATATAACTCTGTCCTGGGCGGTAATCGAAGCCTAAAGTGAACGATGTCATGCGCACCTTATCAACAATCGAGCCGTCCATACGCTCATAAATGAGTTTTCCCATAGGGCGATTACTCTCGGTATTGAGCTTCAATTGCGTAGAAAGACCATAGTCGGTTTCCCATTGGAAGCCCAATCTTTGCCTATTAAATAGGTAGAGCTTCTCAACTTTTACGGGACGGAAGGTCATAAAAATATTGTCCTTGTTGTGTACAAGATACTTATCTGATGGCGATTCCAAGTCCCGATACGACTCAAATGAGAGGGTTCGGATTGGGAATTCAGTCGGTTGATACTCCGGTTTATTAAACGAATACGTTATTTTACTACCATAATAGTGGCTCTTTGACTTCGTTCCGTAAGCGTAATATCCCTCAGCAAACCAATGCGGACTAAGGTTTGCAGTGGTTCGAGCAGAGGCTCTTAAGCGTATTCCGTCTGTATAGTTCTTCGATATAAAGGTGTTTACAGGACCAATATCCACCTTACTTGGTGTGTTTTCAGACCCCGTTTCCACGAAATTCTCCATGAAAGTTTTAAATACAAACATAACTGTCTTGAAGCCTTTGGTACGTCCCATGCGCTTAATAAAGTCTCCCATGCCGTGTTCGCTCTTCGATAATGCAGTCGTACGGTGCTCTTCCCAGAAGCTATCATCCCTCATTTTCGCGTGAGAGTCGTACTTTTTCTTTGCTTTTCCCTTGAAAAGACTTGGCTCTATAGGCTCAAACGAATAGTTTTGAAGCCCCGTTGTGCGGATAATGAGCATCTGTTGGAGCATACTAACTATCTCTAACTCTGCCATCATGTCGTCTGTGGTGAGCGCCCATTGGCCATTTGGAAGCTTAGAGTACTCTTGTTTGAACTTCATAGCGGCTACAAAGTTCACGCCAGTGCCTGCAGGAAGCTGCATATCGCACTTTCTTACGTGCAGAGAACCATCGTTTAGCACATACAACTCGCCTCTAAAGCCAAAGTCTTGTTGGTTTGCGGGCATGAATTGGAGGCGTATACATTCGTCGTCGCCCACCTTTAGCGTGTCGTCGATATAGAAATGATAGAACGAAATGGCCGTCGAACCAATAGGAGATGGGAAGCGTGCCTGCAACAATTCTATCTGGTCGTCGTACAAATCTATGTCTTTAAACAAGTCTTTTATGATGGTATTCATCGCTTCGCCCGTCTGAATGAGTTGCGAAATACCCTTTGTGCTCTGACCTTTTATAATGTCTTTCTCATCTTTCGGAGACTTTCTGTAGATGTGTTGCGTTACCGTTTCATCTACAGAGATAGGCAATATCAACTTATTATTATAAGGACACATCTCCACTTGTTCCTTTAACCAAGGCAAATTCTTAAACATTCCCGTCTCCAATTGGGCTTGGGTGATGTTGTTAAGAGCCATTGTTACCTTCTGATACTTATCATATTGATAGAAGTCGTGGTTGGTTAGGTCTGTCTTTTGCTTTGCAGCGATGACTCGTCGCATAAGTTCCACGGCTGGATTGTCCTTTCTTGAATACCTATGGCGGCGCTTTGCCTTTACCACAACGCCATCTAATTGCTTCGAAGTAGCTATTAAAGTAATTAGAAGTTCGTTAGGAGACTTTTCCGTAATCTTTATTTTGCGTGGTTTATAGCCTACCGATGTAATTTCAAGGAGTTCTCCATCATGTCTTGCAATGGTGAATTGACCTTTTTGGTCGGCCGAAGTTGCAATCTTTAAACTTCTGTAAGTGGCATTTGCATACGCAATAGTATCTTGCGTTTGGGCGTCAATCACTGTGCAGTGCAGGTCTTGCGCCACTGTCGTTGTTATCCCTATAAATAAGCCGAGTAGCAAGAAAGCAATTCTTGCTGCTCGGTTTTTATGTGTAATCTTAGTCAATTTCTTCATCAGCTTCATAACCGCCCATCTCGCGGATTGCATTCTTCAGCATGGTGTATTGCTGGAAAAGGTTGTTAACAGCCTCCTCTTCCTGCGTGAAATCGTGCATTGGACTCTTGAGATAGAAGCTCAAGAACCTTTGAATACCGTAGCGTCCATCACGCGCAGCAAGGTCGCTTAAGAGCGCAAGGTCTAACAAAAGCGGTGCAGCGAGGATAGAATCGCGGCAGAGGAAGTTAATTTTAATTTGCATTGGATAGCCCATCCAGCCAAAGATATCAATGTTATCCCATCCTTCTTTATCGTCGTTGCGAGGTGGATAGTAGTTGATTCTTACCTTATGGTATATGTTTCCGTAAAGGTCTGGCTGTTCATCGGCTTTACAAATAGTCTCTAATGTAGAGAGTTTGCTTACTTCTTTGGTGCGGAAGTTAGCTGGTTCATCAAGCACGAGGCCGTCGCGGTTGCCCAAAATATTGGTTGAGAACCAACCATTCAAGCCCAATGCGCGAGTTCTAATGATAGGAGCAAAGCCCGATTTCACGAGAGTCTGACCCGTTTTGAAGTCTTTTCCCGCAATAGGCATGCGTGTTTTCTCCGCCAATTCCCACATAGCAGGAATGTCAACCGTAGTATTTGGTGCACCCATTATGAAAGGACAGCCTTCTGTCAGAGCCGCATAAGCATAGCACATAGATGGTGCAATATGTTCTTTATCGTTAGCTTTCATGGCTGCTTCAAGCTTTTTGAGTGTGCCATGGTACTCTTCTTCGTACGGCACATATATCTCTGTAGAAGCTGCCCATAGTACAACGACACGGCTAACTCCCTTTTCTTGTTTGAAGTTTTGAATGTCTTTGCGCAGTTCTTCCACCATTCCCCAACGTGTTACACCTTCTTTCACGTTGTCGCCATCGATGCGTTTCGCATAATTCTTGTCGAAAGCAGCCTTCAAAGGCTTTATTGCTTCCAGCTCATCGCGTACGGGTTCGATGTCTTTAGCCTTTAAAACTTCAGCATAAACAGCCGCTTGATAAGCGTTTTGTGGGTACACGTCCCATGTGCCGAATACGATATCGTTCATGTCGGCAATCGGTACGATGTCTTTGTAGTGGAGGTACTTCTTGTCTTTTCCTTTTCCAACACGTATTTTGTCGTACTGTGTCATGGCGCCAATAGGCTTTGCCAAGCCTTTGCGAGCCATTAAAACACCTGTTATGAATGTGGTTGTAACGGCTCCACAACCCACAACCATAATTCCCAATTTACCTTCTGCGGGTGCAACTTTTGCTTGTTTCATTTATTTATTAGTTTTAAATTTTAAAACGATTTCTAATTTCTTATATTGTAAAAGTTTTAATCCCTTTATGCTTTTTTATATATTTAATTCTGTCAAACTGCTTATCACACAATCTGCTACCCCCTGTTCTATTTTGTCAGGAGTCCAGCTTTCGCCTTTTATCCATACAGTTTTGCAACCTATGGAATGAGCTGGTACAATGTCTTTGTCGTAGCTATCGCCCACGACAACGATGTTTTCGGCAGGCAATTGTAGGGCTTTTACGCCCAATTCATAGATGCGTGGGTCGGGTTTACATACCTTTACCACTGCACTTTCGACTATTTCCTGGAAGATACCATCTAAATTGAACTCTTTCAGTACTACTTCGATGTTCCCATAGAAGTTGCTTACCAACACAATAGGGTATTTTTCCTTTATTTTTAGCAGCACTTCCTTGCTTTCGGCAACTGTTTTTACAACGTCACTGTATAGCATTTCCACCAGTTTAGCGCATTTATTGGCAAGCGAAAAGCCCGTTGCTGCAACCAGTCCTTGTTGTTGCAGATGCTCAAACTGCAGCCGTATCTTCTCTTCCAAAGTGCGATGGAAAGTAAAGTCGGACTGTATAATCGGATTTTTACCCAATGTTCGTTCGGCATAAACGTAGGCTTCACGATACTGTTCCTCCGTTACGGGGAACCCAAGTTGTTCGTATGCGTGCCAAATCTTCATGCCCCAATGGCAGCCAGACGTGTCTATCGTACCGCCATAGTCGAATATATATCCTTTAATCATAGTCCATCAATTGTTTAATAGTGCTCGCATCGCCTTACAATGGTCCTCGTGTCGTTTGTGCATATACATATAAATGATAGTGTAAAGCACTATTTCGATAAAGAGATATACCCACGGACAATTGGCTAACACCGTTATATAGATGAGTATTGCGCGCGAATTGAACGATAGAAAGTTCGTTAATGGCATCAAAGGGCGGCTCCCTTGCAAGAATTTAGCCTTCCATTCGTCGGGTATATCCTCTACATTGGCATACCGTTCGTTAAGTTCTTGTCTTAATTTCTGGAACTCTGGCGTTCTTTTTTCTTGGTTTTTGCAGTAGTGTTGATAGTTAGAATGGAACGCTTTGTCCCAAAATACACCCTTCTTTCCCTTCAAACTCTCCACGATAGCGTGCTCTGCGGCATAGCTATCAAGTTCCGAGCCAGCTTTACCCTTTAAGAAATACAAGTGAATTTGGCGGTAATAGTCGGCCAGCGAACTTTGTTGCGAATGGCAAACGATGCCTGCAATAGCAGCAAGAGCAAGTCCGAATAAGCCCCATTTCACGTCTATCCCTGGCATAGGTTGGTTCCAAATGCGCAACACAATGCCTAAATAGATGGATACAAACCACGTATCGCCTGCGAAACCATCTAAGCAGCGACCCTTCATAGAACGTTGATTGGTGAGTCGGGCAAGTTGTCCGTCGGTAGAATCGCATAGGTTTGCCAACACCAAAAGCACTATACCTATTATATTATACCATACATTTTGGAAGTAAAACATAGGTCCTGCGCCTACACCTAAGAAGATTGACAAGATGGTTATGGTGTTTGGCGTAACGCCTAAGCGGTACCATAGCAAGGCAAAAGCCAAGCCTACAGGTCTGGTAAAGTATATATCGAGCCATTCCTCCGTGTCGTCAGACTTCATAGAGGCCTTTAATAGTTCGCTAAAAGATTTATTTTCTATACTCATATTAGTTCATCTTACTGACCGAAACAGAACAAACATATTTCCGTTTCTATAAGTTTTGCCGTGCTGCTACACACGAAATGATAGCCTTTGCAGCCTCATCTTTGCACCGAGAGAAGCTCGGCCAATCGTTGAAATCGATAATGCAGAACGTTCCCTCAGCCGTTATAATGGCGTCGCCCCCATACACTGGTGTTTCAGCAAGTGTTGCTAAACGGTTGGTTGTCGCTGCCAATGCTGTGCTATCAAAGGCATAATGGTGTGCAATACCATTGCGTTGCTCGTCGCTAAACTTCGTTGCGCCATCGTCGGTAGGGTAGAAGTAGCGAAAAAAAGCAGTACCCTCAACACCATAAAACTTCACAAGGTCGCCCTCAACGTGTGCTTGTACCACCATGTTTGTAATGTTACGACTCCGGAAAACAGCCTTTGCTGCCTCCAGTTGAGCCTTGTTGGCACAGTATAACACATCGTTTTGCGTCTGTGCAGCCTCATCACCGCGTTTAATCCAGTATCCGTTGCTACCCTTTTCAGGCGGTGTGGGAATGTCGGCATGGTGCATCAGCGTTGTAATTCTACTGCGCTGGCAGTTTCTTATGCCCACTGGCGAGTTTACAATACACTTTCCGCTTCCATATTCTTCAAGCAATTGCAAGGTATTTGCCATGCGTCCCATGTTCAATATCGTGTCTGCTGCAACAACATCGTCAATGGTTAGTTCGCCTTCGGCTATTATTTTACCTTCCATCGGCAACGCCACTGCCGAAAGAATAGCAAGGTCTTTCTCTACCGAATTGGGCGAAAAGCGTGGGTCGCGTTGTATGGCTATTGTCCGCATTCCGTACTATTTAAGAACTGTTCAGCCTTTTCAATGTCGGAAGCGTGGTCAATATCGAGCACCTTCGTAAAAGAATGAGCCACCGTTTTGCGTCCGTCTGCAATCAATGCCCGCTGAAAATTGCGCATACGACTTTCGTTTCGCTGCATACAATCGTTGAGCGTGCAAATCGCCTGTGGGTGTAATCCGTAGATACCGCCCGATATGTAGCTGCAATTTGTCTCGTTATTATCGTAGAACCCCGTAATGTTGCCCTCCTCATCGGTGCCCACATAGAGTGGCTTTTCGTCGTCAATATAGGCCGTTACTCCCATATAAGCTTGCACACCTTTGGCAATTGCCTTTGTAAAAGCGTCGATATATGCTTTAAATTCGTCCTCACGGAAGATGGTATCTACCGTTGTTAGCACAAAAGGTTCGTCGGTTAGCCATTCGCTCAGCACTGCAAAACTGTGCATAGAACTGGGTGTTGATTTTACAATAAAGCGCAACGGAACCTGCTTTCCAGCTACTCCGTGCTGCTGAATATGGGCAAGATGCGCCTGCACATCGGTCATTTCCTCGTTGCAGATAACCACAATTTCGGTGGCATTGTTGCTGCAGAACACACGGATAAGGCGGTTAATAAGCTGTTCTCCATTGACTTTTACCAATGGTTTCGGTGCTGTTACGCCTTCTTTAGCAAGTCGTGAGCCGTTTCCTGCGGCAATAATGGCATACTTCATTACTCGTTTTACCACTTAATGAATATTGTTCTTGTTCTATTCAAAACACAAAGATACACCTTTTTTATTTAAAAAGAGAAGCCAAAATAAGGTTTTTTGCATTATCTGAAAAATATGAATGATAGTCATTTTTATGGCTTTAAAATACGAATAAAAGTGTTAAGATTTCGGAATAACGATATTCTTGTGTAACTATGTCATTATCAAGGTTTTGCAATATAGGCTCTTTTGCGTTGCAAAAGTGCCTGTTTTGCACGATAAAAGAGCCTGTTTTGCACTGCAATATAGGCACTATTGCAATGCAATACAACTTACCCTGCTTTTCACTTGTACTTTTCTTTACAAATTAAGGTGTTTATATGCGCATTTTAAACCCTTTTCGTTAGTGCAAAATTCATCTTGTTTTCCATCGAAAATGGTCGGTAAACGTTGTACTAATTTTAAGTAAAAACATAATAATAAGATATTTTTTTTGTTGCTCCATCAATATTTTCTTATCTTTGTACCAGAAAAGATATCTATAAATTCTACAATTAAACGCATGTTAAAACAACTTTTACTGATGCAAATAACGAAGAAGCGACGCAGCTTTAAGTGGAAAGACTTCTTCCTTGCAACCTACTTTTACTTTCTTGTAGCAGTGGTTATAGTTAGTGTTCTGTTTGGAATGGACGACAAAACATGGAATTTGTTAGCAGAAATAAAGTGGGAAAACATTATGCCTATCGTTGCATCATCGTTGCTTTTGCCCGATATCATATCGAAATTGATATTCTCTTCCGACTCGGCAATTATCGATTCGTACATAAAAACACGCCCTATTAAGAAACGAACGTGGATTCGTTTCGTATCAATTGCACAAATATTCAACTTCTGGACACTGGCTTGGGCGTTGCCACTTGCCATTATCTGCTTCTTTATCATGCCTTTTGGTCCTGCCATAGTGTCGGCGTTGCTGTTGCTTTCTGTATCTTTTATAAACAGTATGGCTGCCGTTATGTTTCGAACCGCACAGGGTTGGGAGTGGAAATGGGCCGTAGTTGTGGGCTGGCTTATGTGGTGGTCGTTGGCGTTTGTACACGGAATCAACTTCTTTGGCATGTCGTTGGGCGTACACATTACCTACTTCTTTGTGCTAATCGCCATAG
Organism: Prevotella aurantiaca; assembly: GCF_015262605.1. Lineage (NCBI taxonomy): Bacteria > Pseudomonadati > Bacteroidota > Bacteroidia > Bacteroidales > Prevotellaceae > Prevotella > Prevotella aurantiaca. The sequence continues at coordinate 13,219 of NZ_JABZSJ010000004.1, forward strand.
GTATCTATCTCGAATTGCATTGTTTGGGCTATTTGCGCAGCTACGACGAGAACAAGAAAAAGAAGAAAGAAATCCGTAAATCGAGCCGTTCGGCGTTCTTTATAGAGATGCGTCCTTTCTTAAGAGGTAAGCGATTGCGTATGGTTTTTGTATTACCAGTAATCTTTTTAGCACAGTCTTTCTGGTACGCAGCGATTGGTTACGAGGACCCTGATGCTGTGGATCGTAACATGTTTCTACCCCTTGCTATCATGGTAATGCCTCTTATGGCTCTTCAACTTACGTTTGCATTAGAAGGAAACTACTTTGATGGTGTGTGGACGCGCCCTATTAGCATTGAGAAACTACTGCTTCGCAAATATTATACTGCCATTCCTATGGCGGTATTATCATTCTTAATACTGCTTATTCCTCACTTCTTGTACGATACAAGCATCATTCTTATGGTGGGATCATTATTATTTTCGGTAGGTTTTTCCAATCTATTGATGCTCACTTTCTGCTTCCATACTAAGGCAATTGATATTTTTGCATCGGGCTTTATGAACACACAAGGCAACGATTATAGTGTTTCAAGCTTCGCAACCACTTTGTCTCTGATGTTAATAACAATGGCTTTGGTAGGTGTTTTACCTCCAAATACTTGTGGAATCATATTCGGTGTGCTTGGTATCATGGGATTTGCTGTGCACAAATACGCTATTTCGTGGATTGCACACCGCTACGAAGCAAAGCGTTATAAGCACTTTGAACGTTACAGAAACAAGTAACGATAGTGCAAAACTTATACTTAAACAAAAAGAAACAATAGAAAATAATAGCCAAATATGGAAATAAAGATAGAGAATTTAAAGAAGGTTTACGGAACAAATACGGTAATTGACATTCCTAATCTGACACTTCACAAAGGTGAACTCATTGGTCTTGTGGGCAATAATGGGGCCGGAAAGACTACGTTAATGCGTCTGATACTCGATCTTATCAGTGCTACCGAAGGACAAGTGTTCTCTAATGGCAGTCCTGTAAACGAGTGTTTTGACTGGAAAAACTATACAGGCTCGTTCATTGATAAGGGTTTTCTTATTGAATACTATACCCCTGAGGAGTTCTTTGACTTTATTGCGGCAGCTTACAACATAGATGAAGCAACGCTTTCTGAACGCTTACAGACTTTCGAAGTGCTGATGCGAGACGAGATTATAGGCACGGGGAAACTCATTCGCGACTTTTCTGAAGGCAATAAACAGAAGATTGGCATCATCGGAGCAATGATAGTGAATCCTGAAATACTCATTCTCGACGAGCCTTTCAACTATCTCGACCCTTCGTCGCAGATAAACATAGCACGCATTATCCACGAGGTTAACAAACAACATGGTACTACTGTGCTGATATCAAGCCACAATTTGAACTTCGTTTCAGAGATTTGCAACCGCATAATACTTATGGAAAAGGGTATAATCTTAAAGGACTTGTTCAACGCCGACGAAGCTGCAGCCAAGGAATTGCAAAGCTATTTCGAAGGAATGTAGACGCAACGGCAGGAACATAATACAATAAAGATATGATACAGAGAATGCTTTTAACTACTTTCATCTGCCTTTCTGCCACACTTTCTACTTATGCAAAACCGAAAGAGGGAGGGAAAATAGACAAGGTAAAGTACGAAATTACCTATCGTACGAAAAGCATTACCGACACCACGAAGGTCGATTCGCTCGGCAATTTCATCTACAGCGAGGAGGATATGCGCCTCGAGGTGGGCGAGCAGGTGAGCTTCTTTTATAGTTATTCCAACACTCTCTACGAGCAACAGCGCATCGAAATGATGAACAAAGGCAACTTTTCAGTGCCTAATATGCGAGGTGGAAGCATCAATTGGAAGCTATTCAAGAACTTCCCAACAGGCAAAACAACTTACGTAGACAATGTTTTCCGTGATGGATTTCGTGTTGTAGAACCCATAGAGCAGCCCCAATGGGAACTGATATCCGACAGTACAGCCCGCATTCTCGGCTACGACTGCCAGATGGCACGCTGCAATTACAAAGGCAGACAATGGTTTGCATGGTTCACAACCGATATTCCAATCGACAACGGACCGTGGAAATTGGACGGATTACCGGGACTTGTGCTCCGTGCATACGACAATTCCCGCCACTATATCTTCGATTGCGTAGGCTTAAAGCAAACCGACGGCACGCGCAACATAGTGTTCGATGACTGCTTTAACAGCTACGAGGCAACCTCTATGAGCAACTTACAGCGACTCAAAGCCAACACCACGCCTATGGATATTATGAATAGAAGTGGCAAAGGTGTAACGTTCAAGGTAGTAAGCGGCAGTGTTAATGGCAAGCTAACCGAAGCACAGCAAGAGTCAATGCGCAAGCAAATGCAGAAAAGACAACCACAAAACCCAATAGAAAGATTATGAAACGTATTATTTTAACAACGGCAGCACTCGCCCTTGCAGTGCTTACGGTAAGTGCAAAACCTAACAAAAAGGACCAAAACAAAGTTATCGACAAACTCAAGTACACCATTACCTATCGGACAAAGAGCGTACGCGACACCACAAAACTCGACTCGGTGGGTCGCTATAACTACGGAAACGACGATATGCAGCTGCTAATTGGCGATAAGGTAAGCTACTTTTATAGTGCCACATATCGCGCTTACGAGGAAGAGTTGCGTAAGTCTGTCGATGCAAACAATATCGCAATACCGTCTTCAACCTCCGCACGAGGCAGCATTTCGATGGACTTCTATCGCAATTATCCTACAGGAAAGTCTACTTATTTAGACAAGGTGATAAGAGAAAAGTTCCGCATCATCGAGCCTTTAGAACAGCCCCAATGGGACATTATAGCCGATAGCACAAAGCAAATACTTGACTATCATTGTCAAATGGCGCGCTGTTCGTTCAAAGGACGTACGTGGACGGCATGGTTTACTACCGATATTCCATTGGATAATGGCCCTTGGAAGCTATGCGGACTGCCTGGATTGATACTCCGTGCTTATGATTCTAAGCAACAATACATATTCGATTGCGTCGGAATGAAGCAGGCTAAAGAAGGTGAAAACATTACTTACGACTCCAAATTCGATAAGTATGTCTCTGCAACAATGAAGGAATTTGTAGACTATCAAGCCAAAGCTGTGCCTGAAGATATGTTGTCTGCGGCTGGAATACAAATCGAAGTGCCAGAAGAAATGAAGGCTGAATTTATGAAACAAATGGCAAAACCCATGCCGAGCAACCCGATAGAGCTGTACTAAATTGCTTTTTCTGCTCCACAAAACTTATTGATTAAAAGGCTCTGAAAGACTTTTTGCCACTATAAAAGTCTTGTTCAGAGCCAACAAAGCTATCTTTACCAAAACACCTATAACGCTATTTACAATGAAAAGAATACTAATAGCAACAGCTAAAACAACCGCACTATTCAAGTCGAAGTGGGGCAGGGTGAGGGCTATTGTTTCTTTCCTATTCCTTATTTTCACTCTTTCTGCTTCGGCACAAGACCATATTTCGGGTGTTGTTGTGGATTCTTTAACCCACAAGCCTATCGCAAAAGCCAACGTAATGTTGCTAAAAGGTGGCAAGGTGGTTACCTTTTCACGCACCAACGATAGGGGAGAATTCAGCCTTTCGCATAACAACGACAACCTTAAAGACTTACAGCTGCAAGCCACAGCAATGGAATACCAAAAGAAAAGAACCCATATTACCGCCTCAACGGGCAACCGTATTGAGATGGCACAGAAGGTTTTTGAGATGCAAGAGATAACGGTGAAGGCGGGACCCATAACCAATAACAAGGATACAATAACGTTCGACCTCACTCGTTTCGCCTCGGAAAGAGACAATTCGTTAAAGGATGTGCTTGCAAAACTGCCTGGAGTACACGTCGGAAGCGACGGAAAGATAAGCGTAAACGGCAAGGATATCAGTCGATTTACTGTAGAAGGGCTTGATCTTAGCAACGGAAAGTACAACAAACTTACCGAGAATATAAAAGCAAAGGACGTGAAAAAGGCGGAAGTAATAGAGCATGACCAACCCATAAAGGCCTTGCGCAACAAGGTGTTCAGCGACAATGTAGCAATGAATGTAACGCTGAAAGACGAAGCTCGCGACCGTCTTTCGATAACGTTGCGCCCCTATCTTGCCATCGGGAAGCCTACTCACGTGGCTGGTTCTGCCAATATGATGAGTATAGGAAAACGCAAACAGATGATGTACGACGCTATATACGACCGCAGAGGTAGGGATGTGGCGCAGTCGGGCTTTGCTTTTGTCATCGATTACATGGCTCCGCAACCTGCCAATCTCTCGTCGTGGTATTCCGTTCCAAGTCTTAAAGCTCCGATAGATGCCGACCGCCTGCGCTTCAACACGTCGCAAAGTTATAGCATTAACCGACTAATAAAGACGAAAAACGATAACGAAATGCGTATAACGACAGACTATTTCCGCAACGTTGTTCGTCAAAATACGTATAACAACTCTACCTATTACTTTGCCCAAACGCCTACCACGACCAGCGAAAAACATCATTTAATGTTGAAAGAAGATGTTTTCAACTTCACTATTGATAAGAAAATAAACACCGAAAAACGTTATGGCTCGATGCATTTCAGTGTGAATGCAGAGCAGAGCGATGCCTTATCGAAACTCGAAAGTACGGGTCATACTAATCTTTCGCAGCGAGTTCGTACGCCAGAAGCGAATGTTAAAGGCTACATTACCACTTCGCAGAACAGCGAGCGAGGCACCCTTACACTGCAATCAATAGTAGATTACCACTACTCACGTAATGATTTGTATATCAATACAGACCAAAAAAGCATTCATTCGAACCTTTGGCACAATAATAACGAGGTGAGTTGGCGCACTTCAAAGAACGGTTTCACACAGAATTACAACTTTTCTGCAGACTTGCAACACTTGAATGTACGCAACGGACACACACAGTTAGAATTCAGTTCGTCGCCTTCGCTCAACTACGAAAAGGGAAAATGGCGTGCAACCATGCGGCAAGGGTTCAACTTAAAATATCTTACGCAGCAACGCAAATGGTACTTCCAGACATCTCCCTCACTGTATGTAAACTATAAGAAGAGCACTCGCACCGAAACGAATGCATCATTTGGCTACAACCAATCCATACAAGGACTGTCTGATTTCGCCCTTGACAGCTACCAAACTAACTACCGCACATGGCAGACATCGCCCACTTTCATGCCACGTACCAATTCGCTGAACTTCTCTTTTACGCACAATTATAAGCGTGTTGTTAAGGAATTCTTCTCTAATTTCTCGCTTTCTGCTAATCGAATGTGGAGCAATTCGGTGATGGATATGCAGATTCAAAACGGAAACTACCTAATGACCTATGTGCAACACAATACAAAAAGCACTAATTTAAACGGGCGATTTTGGTTTTCAAAAGGCTTTTATAAACACCATTTCAAGACATCGTGCGGCATAACAGCAACTTATAGCGACGGCGAACAATACACTGGCGGTAAAGTTTTGGGCTATGAATACCGTTCGTTAACGCTATCGCCATCGCTCACTTATTCGCCATCATGGGCGTATATCAGCTACAATGGCGATTTTATAATGAGCAAATCATCATTCGATAATGCTTCTTTGGCATCACGTTTCAATTGGAAACAGAGCTTAACGCTTACTTCTACCATTCGAAAAGTGGACCTTTCGCTGTCTGGTATATACTATCACAACCAGTTAGAGGGCGCTACGCTCAACACATTTCTTGCCAATGCGAAAGTAACATGGCGACAAAAGAACTTCCTTATCTTTGCTATGCTATCCAATTTGTTCGACAAACGCAACTACATAGAGACTTCCTATAATGGCATTGGAGTCTTTACGAACAGCTACGAACTACGCCCAAGAGAGCTTATTATTAGCTGTGAATTTAGCTTTTAAAGCGTGATGAAAGTGTAATAAAAGTGTAAAGATTTTACAAGAGAGAGTCTATCGTATAACTATCTCTTTTCCAACGCTTTGCAATACCCATTGTTTTACAATGTAAAAGCGCCTGTTTTGTCGTGCAAAACAGGCGCTTTTGCGCTGCAATATAGGCACTTTTGCAACGCAAAAGCGATTCTATCGTTTTTAGCATGTACTTTCTTTACAAAATGAAAACGTTTGTTCTGTATCTTTTTCTATATTCAATGGGAAATCTGTGGTATTTAGTTTCCCTACCTTTTACAGTCCAAACGCACTAAAAAAGTTTTGCAATAAGCTGTCCAATTACTACTGCAAGGAAGCCAGCAACAATGCTTCCAATAATGTAAAGCAATGCTGTAGTAGGTCTTCCGTCCTTAAAAAACATGACATTCTCGCTGATAAACGTTGAGAAAGTGGTGAAACCACCGCATAATCCAGCCGTTAATAGTAGGCGATTACTGGTGCCAAGCGATGCGAATACGGGCAAACCAGAAACAAAACCTATGATAAGGCAGCCCAAAACATTCACGATAAACGTGGCTAAGGGGAAGGGTGAAGTGATATATCTCCCTATTAGGTATGACACAGAATAACGTACCATGCCCCCAAAGAAGCTGCCTAAACCTACAAGTATCATATTTTTAACCATCTCTTTTTTGTGCGCAAAAGTACAAAAATTACAATTAAAAAACAAACTCGCATCGGTATTAAAAAGAAAAATAGTAACTTTGTCGCTCTAAATATGCCTATATTAAGGCACACGATAACGACAATTTTACAAACAAAGATGATATATCCCAACAATTTTGAGCAGAAAATAGGCTTTAACGAAATACGTACGCTTTTGCGAGAACACTGTCTTTCTACACTCGGACAAGAACAAGTGGACAGCATGGAGTTCTCTATCGACACACAACAAATAAATCGTTGGTTGGCAGAAGTGCGCGAATTTAGACGTATTCAGGAAGGTACGGAAGTCTTTCCGCTCGACAATGTGTTTGACGTTAGGGCGAGTGTGGCACGCATTCGCCTTGAAGGTACACACATGGAAGAGGACGAACTCTTCGATTTAAAGCGTTCGTTGGAAACCATCATCGCTGTTGTGAAGTTCTTAAGTGCTGGAGACGAACTGCCTAATGGCGACATTCAGCACACTTATCCTGCTCTTTATGCACTTGCTGATGGCGTGGCGATCTTCCCAATATTGGTGCAACGCATCAGTCAAATTATCGATAAATTCGGTAAAATGCGCGATTCGGCATCGCCAGACCTACTCCAAATACGCAGAGAACTGGCTCGAGTGGAAAGCAGTATATCGCGAACGCTGAACCGTATCTTGCTTTCTGCACAGAGCGAAGGTGTGGTTGACCGTGATGTAACGCCTACAATGCGCGACGGAAGACTGGTTATTCCAGTGGCACCAGGTATGAAACGCAAGATATCGGGCATTGTTCACGACGAGAGTGCGACTGGAAAGACGGTCTTTATAGAGCCTACTGAGGTGGTAGAAGCCAACAATAAGATACGCGAATTGGAGAATGAAGAACGCAAAGAGATAATTCGTATCCTCCGAGAGTTCGCTAAATTGGTGCGTCCATACGTACGAGAGATACTCGATTCATACCATTTCCTCGCCTTAATCGACTTCATTCGTGCGAAAGCAGAGCTGGCTCGCATGTTCAAAGCCATTGAACCAGAGGTTGGAACAGAGCCTCATGTGGACTTCATACGTGCCATTCACCCGCTATTACAGATTTCATTATCGAGAAAACAGCGTACGGCTGAGAACAGCGATGCCCCTTTAACAGTGGTTCCGCTGGACATTCAACTCACAAAAGAGAAACGTTTGCTCATTATCTCGGGCCCTAACGCAGGCGGAAAGTCGGTTTGTCTGAAAACCGTCGGACTGCTTCAATATATGCTTCAATGCGGTCTTTCAATCCCAGTGAGTGAGCGTTCCACTGCAGGAACGTTCAAAAACCTCATGATTGACATAGGAGATGAACAGAGTATTGAGAACGATTTGAGTACATACTCGTCTCATTTGATGAACATGAAGAACATGATGAAGCAGGCAGATCGCCATACGCTCATCTTAATAGACGAGTTTGGTACTGGAACTGAGCCTCAAATAGGTGGTGCTATCGCTGAATCTGTGTTGAAACAGTTCTGGAAAAAGCAGGCGTGGGCGGTGATAACGACCCACTATCAGAATCTAAAGCACTTTGCAGAAGACCATAAAGGTGTTGCAAACGGGGCGATGTTGTACGACCGCCACGAGATGCGACCACTCTTTCAGTTGGCTATTGGCAGACCAGGGAGTTCGTTTGCCATTGAAATAGCGCGCAAAACGGGTATCCCCGAAGAGGTTATCAGCGACGCTTCAGCCATTGTTGGCTCGGATTATATACAGAGTGATAAGTTCTTACAGGACATTGTTAGGGACAAACGCTACTGGGAAACAAAGCGACAGACCGTGCATAGCCACGAAAAAGAACTGGAACGAACCATTGCCAAATATGAAAAGGAAATGGAAGAGTTGCGACAAAGTCGTAAGGAAATCATTAAAAAGGCAAAGGCGGAAGCTGAGGAGATAATCCGAGAAAGCAACAAACGCATTGAAAACGTTATACGAGAGATTCGTGAACAGCAGGCAGAGAAGGAGTCAACCAAGCGTATTCGCCAAGAACTTGCTGAATACGAGCAGGCTATGCTTAACGATTCTATAGCCGCTTTAAAGAGTAAAAGCAAGTCGAAAGTCAAGAAATCAACCAATAAACAGGCGATGCGAGAAGGCGGTTTGATGTCTGACGAAGAACTAAAGGCTAAGATTGAGAAGATAAAAAATAGGAAAGAGCGACACGAACGCCATTTGCAGGAGAAGGAAGAACGCAAGCAAAATGCTGCCGAAGAACTGAAAGCTGCTGCACAGAAACGTGCTGCTAACCGTCCAATCGGTGTCGGCGACTCAGTGCGCATAAAGGGATTGACTTCTATTGGTAAGGTTGAGACAACCGACGGTAAGCAAGCTATGGTGATATTTGGTGATATGCGCACTAAGATGGCGGTATCTCGATTAGAGCATGTGGACGCTGCTACACTACAAGAAAGCCAAAAACAGTTTGCAGCATACAATTATAGTCGACAGACGCGTGAAACGATTGATCAGCATCGCAACCAATTTAAGCAAGAAATAGACGTGCGTGGCATGCGTACGGACGAGGCGATTAACCAAGTGCAATACTTCATTGACGATGCCATACTTGTGGGAGTAGGGCAAGTTCGCATACTTCATGGTAAGGGAAATGGTATTTTGCGCACCATGATTCGCCAGTATTTGAACTTTATTCCCAATGTGAAAAGCTGCCGAGACGAGCATGTTCAGTTTGGTGGAGCAGGCATAACGGTTGTGGAATTATAGGGCTTAAAGAGGCTAATAGGGCTCTGTTGCATAGAATTTCTAGTTCTTATAGAAACTCTAGTAATTCTATTTAAAAAGCTGAGGTAGGCATAACGGTTGTGGAATTATAGGGCTTAAAGAGGTTTGTAGGGCTCTGTTGCATAGAATTTCTAGTTTTTATAGAAACTCTAGTAACTCTATTTAAAAAGCTAAAAACACCCCGCAACTTTGTAAAGATAATTCCGAAGAAAAACGATAGTAGCGTTTCTACATAGCAAAACAGGCTCTTTTACGATGCAATAGTGCCTGTTTTACCGTGCAAAACAGCCGCTTTTGCAATGCAAAACAATGGGTATTGCAACGCGCTGATAGTAAGGCGGTTGTGTAAGATCATCTATTCTGTAAAATGTTTACACTTTTATCGCTCTAATATTTTAGCGTTCAAACATTGTTTTGGCACTTGTAAGAGAAAGGAGTAGGGGGTATATAATGAAAGAAAGTCGTTCCTTTTGAGAACGACTTTCGTTTGTTTAGTTGCGGGTGCAAGACTCGAACATGCGACCTCCAGGTTATGAGCCTGGCGAGCTACCAACTGCTCCAACCCGCGATATTAACCATTTGCAATTTTAAAAAAAGTTATTTGGACTTGTTCCTGAATTGCGATTGCAAAGTTACACAATTCTTTTGAAACGTGCAAAATATTGTGGAAAGAATGAAAGAAAAGTACTCTATTTTAACATTAGTAAACATTTTAAGCCTTTAAAAAGTTCATAAGTGGGTGGAATATAATTTTGGTAAGTAAATAATTTCTATTACCTTTGTCATTCATTTTACCTATTGCCGCAAGGGTAAAGGTGGATATGAAACATAAACAACAATTATATGGTGTGGCATAACAGCCACGCTGCAACTTAGACAATATAATACATGGAAAAGAAAATTGTAATGGTTACGGGCGCAACAAGCGGTATCGGCGAGGCTTGCGCTAAGAAATTTGCACAAGGTGGATACGATGTTATCATCACAGGACGTCGTAAAGAAAAGCTTGACACACTAAAAAAGGAACTCGAAAATATGGGTGCTGAAGTGCTGGCCATGCAGTTCGACGTGCGCGAACGCGAGGCTGCGAAGAAGGCAATAGAGTTCTTGAAAGGTAAGTGGGCTACTATCGATGTGCTGATAAACAACGCTGGGCTTGCATTGGGCTTGGATAAGGAGTACGAAGGCGACTTTGAAGATTGGGATATAATGATAGATACCAATATAAAAGGCTTGCTGAACATGACTCGTTTTGTAGTGCCTGCAATGGTGAAGCGTAACGAAGGACACGTTATCAATATTGGTTCGGTGGCTGGCGATGCAGCTTATGCGAACGGAAATGTGTATTGCGCTACTAAGGCAGCGGTGAAAACAATTACCGATGGTTTGCGTATTGACGTAGCAGAGAGCAACGTTCGTGTTACAAATGTAAAGCCTGGATTGGTGCAAACCAACTTCTCGAATGTTCGTTTCCATGGCGATGATGCCCGCGCCGATAATGTTTACAAGGGTGTGAAGCCGCTAACGGGCGACGATATAGCCGATGTTGCATTCTATGCAGCAAGCGCTCCTGCTCACGTTCAGATTGCTGAAGTGCTCGTTTTGGCTACACATCAAGCCAGCGGGTCGGTGATTGTGAGAAAGTAAACGGGGGTATTGTAGTGCAATAATCTCGAAAACTAAAAGGCGAAGTAGGGGAATGTCGTGGTTGCGGCAGTCCCTTACTTCGCCTTTTGGTATTTATGTGCGTGGCTTCTTCAGCTTTTCTTTTAGTCGTTTAAAGCTTTTTACGCCTAAGATAGTTAATCCGCTATATTGGAATGTCTTTGCTAATCCGAAGAAAATAAACCACAATATGCCTTTTGTTGTAGCAGAATTGTCGAGCGATAATTGGGCAAAAGAGGCTATATAGAACGGAACACACATGGCCAAAACGATGATGCCAGTGCGAAACGACAGACTTTTAAGCCACGCTATGAAGCGTTTCAATACAGTAGGTGTTGTCATTTAATGGTTTGTTTGTTATCCCTCAGAGGGAGCGTTTCCTTATTATAGAAATGTGCAAGTAAACTTTTTGCTGCTTGTTTTAGTTTGCGGAAACGTGCTTATCGGAAGTTATCCCACACCTTTTCAGCGGGTAAAGGCGAAACCACAGCTATGTTTTCTTTGCTTACGGGGTGTATAAACTCAACCGTATGACTGAGTAATGATATGCTACCGTCAGGGTTTGAGCGGCGCGCGCCGTACTTTAAGTCGCCTTTAATAGTGCAACCAATGGCCGAAAGTTGGCATCGTATCTGATGATGGCGACCTGTTAGTAGATTCACCTCGAGCAAAGTGTAATGCTCTGTCTGCCCAATGGTTTTATATTTTAATATTGCTTTCTTTGCATTAGGCACTTCGTGGTTGTGCGCATAGCTTTTGTTTTGCTTTTCGTTGCGTACCAACCAGTGGGTCAGTGTACCTTCCGACTCTACTGGTGGTGTCTGAACCATCGCCCAATAAGTCTTCTTCACCTCTCCATTTCTGAACATATCGTTTAGTCGAGATAGTGCTTTCGACGTCTTAGCGAAGACTACTAACCCCGACACAGGGCGGTCTAAACGATGCACTACGCCCAGAAACACATTGCCAGGCTTGGCATATTTTTCTTTTATCCACGCCTTAATGGTTTCCGAAAGCGGTTTATCGCCCGTCTTGTCGCCTTGTACTATCTCGCCGCTTTCCTTATATACGACGATAATATGGTTGTCTTCGTAGAGTACTTGCATAGTGAATGAAAGTCTATCGCCCTTCTCCTACGATGGAGAAGGGGATAGAAATATAGAAAGGAATATTACATATTCATACCGCCATCAACCTGAATGACCTGTCCAGATACGTAGCTTGAAAGGTCAGAAGCAAGGTAGAGGGCTGTGTTTGCAACGTCTTCGGTTGTTCCACCACGGCGCATAGGAATCTTTGCAGCCCATTCTTTGCGAATATCCTCAGAGAGTTGCTCTGTCATAGCGGTCTCAATGAAGCCAGGAGCAATAGCATTAGCACGCAAACCCTTAGGTCCCATCTCCTGTGCAACGCTCTTTGCCAAAGCAATCATACCTGCTTTAGATGCTGCATAGTTAGCTTGTCCAGCGTTACCGTGTACACCTACTACACTCGCCATGTTGATAATGCTACCTCCACGTTGGCGCATCATTACTGGAATACATGCGTGAATGAAGTTAAAGGCACTCTTTAGGTTCACAGCAATAACTGCGTCCCACTGCGCTTCAGTCATTCGAAGCATCAAACCATCCTTAGTTATGCCTGCATTATTGACAAGTACGTCGATGCTACCGAACTCTTCCTTCACTTGTTTAACTACTTCTTCAGTCTGAGAGAAGTCTGCTGCGTTGCTCGCATAGCCTTTACACTTAACTCCAAGTGCCGCTATTTCAGCTTCAGTAGCCTTTCCGTTTTCGTCAATAACGAGATCTGTGAATGCAATATTAGCACCTTCACTTGCAAACTTAATGGCGATAGCCTTACCTATACCACGTGCAGCTCCTGTGATGAGGGCTGTTTTACCTGTTAATAATCCCATGTTCTGTTTGTGTTTATTTTGTTAATACCAATGTTCTTAATATGTTTTGCTCACAATTTTTGTTGCTATTGTCTATATATAAAATATGTGTTAGCATCGTCTTATTGTGTTATAATCTGTCTTTTCAAGGCAAAATATCTACATTTTCAATGCGCAATGCCTGCTTTTTTGCTTAAGATAGTTTACTTTCTTAATAGCTATTATCTTCGCGTTTGGGCTTTCCCATCTTGTTTCCGAGTGCTCCGTACACCACTTTAGCTACGAGAGGGCGACTGCTTTCTTCGGTAAGACCATGTCCGAGACGGCCGTATATGAATGGAACTTCGAGACCTTTGATACAATAATGGGTTATATCGGCAACCAAATCAACGTTGTCGATGTCGAAATCGCCGTCAGTTTTCGCTTCAGTATATACCTTTCTGAAGAGCTCTATTTCGTCTTCGTCGAAGTTCTTGCGTACTCTTTCCACCATCCAGATATTGCGAAAGAACTCCGCTCTGAGGTTTCCGTTTCGCATTACAGTCTCTTTTATCATGCTTAGGTGGGTGTAAATGAGTTCGATAATCTTGTCGTGAGGAGGTATTCGCTTCAACGCCACCTCGTCTAACTTGTCAGACAAGCGTTCCAACTCGGCCTCAATAACCGCAAAATAAACGTCGTCCTTACTTTTAAAGTAGGTGTATAGCGTGCGACGACCCTTGCCTGAGGCCTCCGCAATATCGTTCATTGTAGTGTTAGCAATACCTTTTTTTGCAAAGATTTGCCTTGCTACGTCTACAAACATCTGTCTTGTTTTGGAAATCGACATCTTTTTTCTCCTCCTAAAATACTCTTTTTTGTGTGATGAAAGTCCTACGCTTTCGACCATTGCACAATGTTATTATTATGTGCAAAAGTAGAGAAAAAAAACTAAACGCACAAGTAATTCAACAAAAATACTTATTTTTTAGGATTCTAAAGGTTGATAAATGTTTGAGATTTCCGATGAAAGATGGTGAATCTATAACCCTAACGACAACTAAAAACAAAAGAAAACAAGGTGTGTCGGAAACCTTGTTTTCTGCAACTTTATACTATCTTACACTTCAATCTCCAAGCCGTCGTAGGCAAAAAATACATTTTCGGGCAGATTGTTTTGGGCTTCTTCGTGAAAACCTATCTCGTGTGTAAGGTGTGTTAGATAGGTTCTTTTGGCCTTAATAGTACGGCTGAAGGCGATGGCATCGTCGATAAGCTGATGCGAATGATGCTCTCTCTGCCAACGTAAAGCATTCACCACGAGTGTTTCAACGCCTTCGAGATACGGCAATTCAGAAGGATTGATGGTCTTCATATCGGTGATATAGGCGATGTTTCCTATACGATAGCCCAGGATAGGGAGCTTTCCGTGTATCACTTCAATGGGTTCAACAGTGCAATCGCCTATCGGAAACGCATTATGTGGGGCGATAGCGTGCAGGTTTAGCTTAGGTACGCCAGGGTAAAGATGCTCTTTGAAGCAGTAAGGGAAGTTGTGGCGCAGTCCTTCACAAGTGTCTTCGTTAGCATAAATCTCTAAATCGGAAAGCCAACTAAAGGGGCGAAGGTCGTCAATTCCGCCTACATGGTCGTAGTGGATATGCGTTATGAGGATACCATCTATCTTCTTATAAGGTACAGGAAGTATCTGTTGGCGGAAATCGGGGCCACAATCAATGAGTATTCGTGTGGTTTCGGTTTCAAGTAAAGCCGATGTTCGCAGTCGTTTATCCTTTATATTACTGCTTTGACATACTTTACAGCTGCAGCCAATAACGGGTACTCCGTTTGAAGTTCCAGTACCTAAAAAACGTAATTTCATTGTTGTTGCTTAGCGTATGTTCACCTCTGGGTTGATTTCAATGCCGAATTTCTGCATCACATCGTGCTGAATGGTTTCGCAAAGGCGTACCACTTCGTTTCCTGTTGCCCCACCACGATTTACCAATACCAATGCTTGCTTATCGTGTACGGCAGCTTTTCCCATTGCTTTTCCTTTCCAGCCACATTGTTCTATCAGCCAACCTGCAGGTATTTTCTCGTGTTCGTTGTCGATAGAATAGTGGGGCATACCTTCGTATTGTTGTGCTAATTCGTTATATTTCTGTGTCGATACCACTGGATTCATAAAGAAACTGCCAGCATTGCCCAGTACTTTTGGGTCGGGTAACTTGGCATTTCTAATCTCAGTAATAACCTCTCGGAGTTCGGTAGCCGTAGGAAAGTTGATTCCTTTTACTGCTAAAGCAGCACGAATGTTACCATAATCCAATTTAGGTTCATAGGTTTTAGAAAGCTTATAGGTTACTGCGGTGATGAGAAAGCGGTCCCGCCATGTGTGTTTGAACTTACTTTGGCGATAGCAATAGTCACATTCGTCGTTCGTAAAACGACAAATACGACCTGTTTTAATCTCTACAGCCTCCACAGACACTATCAAATCCTTTGCTTCCACGCCATAAGCGCCAATGTTTTGCACTGCGCTGGCGCCTACTTCGCCCGGTATTATGGATAAATTCTCTGCTCCGTAGAGTCCATTAGCTACGCAATAGGCCACGAAATCGTCCCAAACGTAGCCCGAACCACAGCGAACGTGGCAAGAATCAATCTGTTCGAGAAAGCGAATACCTGAATGTAACACTGTTCCATCATAATCGGCAGTGAGCAATAAGTTGCTTCCTCCACCGAGAATAAGTAAAGGTTGGTCGGCATCGGTAAGCATTTTAGCCACCTGTTGTGCCTCTTCCACCGAATTATATTCTATGAATCGTTTGCATTTAGCTTCGATTCCGAACGTGTTATGCCTTAGCAGGCTGTAGTCTTTCTCGTCTATCATAGTCCCTTTCAGGTTGTCTTTCGTTCCTATTCCTTTTAAATAGCTTTGCTTTTTAGTAGGCAATAATCTTCTCTAAGCGCCAATCGTTGCCCTTTTGCTTGAACTCTAGCTGTGTTTCAACACCATTAGAGAGTCCTCGGAACACAAGTATTTTCTTCTTACCTTCACCATATTTCTGCCCGTAAAGTATGTTGTAGATGTAGTTTTTAGGTACTTCTGGAAGGTAAGTGCTCCATTCTGACGCAGGAATTGTAGTGTTTACCTTGTTCGTACCTTCTCCTTCAGGGTCTAAACCAGAGTATGGCAGTGGGTTTTTAATGCTTCCTCGTCCGTCGTTAGCAAAGAATTTCTTCAAGAAATTGAGGAAAGAAGTGTTCTTTTTCTGCTCGAAGCTGACGTTCATAATCTTGTTCATCTTCCATTTACCATCTTGATGGTCGAAGCAAAACTGCTTTGCTATACCTTGATGCAAGTTGATTTTTTCCACGATTACAGTGTCAAGTTCAGTTGATTTAGCGTATTTAGCTTGCTCTTCGTTGTCGAAAATCAGCGTGTAATAGCCTTGTGGACGGAAGAATCTTTCCATTTTCCAATTGTTACGTGCTATCTGTTTCGTCATGTTTCCATTGGTTTCAACAGGCAACGGGAACTTGATGCGATTCAGTTGCAACTTTTTATTGGCGATAAAGTTGAAGAAAAAGTCGTCGAAAAGTTGGTCGGCGGCTTTTGGCATAGGGGTTTCTGCAATGATTTCTGTTACCGAATCTACTGTATCAGTAGTGTCAGTAGTGGCTATTGGGTCAGCTTTTGCAGAATCAGCTGGCTCTACCTTTTTGTTGTTACAGCCTGTTGTGAAGCATAACATAGCTACACACAGACCAAAGACAAGTAAAATAGCTTTTCTCATATTCTAATAAATGTAATTCTCAAATTATGATGCAAAAGTACTACATTTATTTTATAATAATGTTGTAAAGTCAATATAATAATGCTGTAAAGGTAATAATTTTCTTTCATAGCGTTTCCCTGTTCAAATTATATATTGTATCTTTGCACTAAAATTAGGAATTATGATTCTCGAAAAGATAGAAGAACTATTAAAGGAAGTGAGTGTTGTTTCGGCTAAGAATGCCGAAGACGTAGAGCAACTCCGCTTGAAATATCTCAGTAAAAAGGGCGAAATAAACGCTTTAATGGGCGAATTCCGCAACGTTGCAGCCGATCAGAAGAAGGTTGTAGGCATGAAAATCAACGAGCTAAAGCAGCTTGCGCAAAACAAAATCAACGATTTGCGCGAACAATTGGAGTCATGTGAAGCACAAAGCAACGATATAGACCTTACTCGAACAGCCTATCCAGTGGAGTTAGGCACCCGTCATCCGCTTTCATTGGTAAAGAAAGAGATTATAGATATATTTGCACGAATGGGCTTTACCCTCTATCAGGGACCGGAAATCGATGACGATCAGCATGTATTTACGATGCTTAACTTCGCAGCGGACCACCCAGCGCGCGACATGCAAGACACTTTCTTTATAGAACGCAGCAGCACTATGGACGTAACAAAGAACGTTTTGCTGCGCAGTCATACTTCTAACGACGAGGCACACTATATGTCTACCCACGAGCCACCTATCCGTGTGCTCTGTCCGGGGCGTGTTTACCGCAACGAAGCCATCAGTGCGCGTGCGCATTGCTTCTTCCATCAGGTTGAAGGATTGTATGTAGACAAGAACGTTAGCTTCACTGATTTGAAGCAAGTGTTACTTACTTTCGCACGCGAAATGTTTGGAGCAGACACCAAAATACGCTTGCGTCCAAGCTATTTCCCCTTCACTGAACCCAGTGCAGAGATGGATATAAGCTGTAATATATGCGGTGGCGAAGGCTGTGGGTTCTGTAAACACACTGGTTGGGTAGAGATTTTAGGCTGTGGAATGGTCGATCCTCACGACCTTGAAGCTTGTGGTATCGACTCATCGGTTTACACTGGCTATGCATTTGGTATGGGTGTAGAACGTATTACCAACCTTAAGTATCGTGTTAGCGACCTCCGTTTGTTCTCGGAAAACGATGTTCGCTTCTTGAAAGAATTTGAAAGTGCAGAGTAAAAGCGTTCGCTTGATAATATAATAATGTAGGGGACAAGTTGCAATAACTTGTCCCCTATATTGTTTTCTTACTATTTTTAAAATCCGATGGAACCTTAATGTCTACCCACTTCTTTTTATTTCTGATAGCTTTATAGCAACTTCTCCATGCTTATAAATCCATAAACAGCGACCTCAAAAAATGTAAAGATTGTAGAAGATAGTTCGTTCTGTGTAACTACCACATTGTCAATACTTGCAATACCTATTGTTTTGCAATGTAAAAGGGCCTATATTGCACGGCAAAACAGGCTCTTTTGCGTCGTAAAACAGGCACTATTGCAATGCAAAACAATCTGACCCGTTTTTTAATAGAATTTTCTTTACAAAATAAAACGATGTACAATGCTTTCTTTGCGTAGGGAAATCGTAGAAGAAGGACAACTATTCTATGGTGTCAAAGCACCGAAATGTGTTGGGAAGTGGGTGTGTGGCGTAGGGTAGAAGTTCTTTATATTGGTTGTCATCAGTTAGTTTTTGTATTGCCTCATATAGATTATCAGCTACCTTTTGCATTGCCAATCCTCTGAAATCCGTTATGTAAATGTCCATTTCACCGCTTTCATTGCTGCCCGATGTAAGGTCCCAAAAGAGGTATTCGCCATTGTTGCTACAAGCAAAAGGGTAGAGGTTTTGCAGTATGGAGGTGGTAACTTCAGGTGCAACATCGAACCAAAGTTCTCCATTTATAACATCGTCATAATACGTTGAGCGTATTTCAGCCGACCTTACAAATAGGGAGTCGCCATAGTTTCCCATCGGAATGTATATATGAAACATATCGGCTGTAAGACCATACCCATATTTTCGTACAAAATCTACATAGGAAACGGGAAACGTTCGTCCATTTTCGAATGTGTGAGAACTTAACGTTTGTAAGTCTCCAAAACTGTTTTGCGTACCTATTATCTCAAGTTTAAATTTGTTTACCTTATCCATGACAAAGTGTTTTCGGTCTTTATACATTATCGTTTCAGCAACTTTCTATTGTATTTCTGCGGTTCCGAAATTCTTAAAACCATTATGAAGCATCGTATTGCATGCGAGCTGAAAGTGCAGTTATGAATAGGATAGCCAGAAATTCAACAGAAATAACTCAGTCTAAGTCCTGACTCCAGTCGATAGAATCGCCAAACCAACCATTCTTTTGTCCTAATTCCAGGACCCGCTTTTTAAACTGTTCTCCATCGAAACTGGGGTTATCTTTAACAAATTCCTTATTACCAAGACCTTTGTCCAACCATTGTAGAAAGATAATACCCAGTTCAAACTGTTGTTCTATCTGATATTTCGTTTCGTAATCCTCAACCGAAACACAGAAGTCAATGGTCAGATACTTGTCTTGTTTCGCATAGCGAACAAACGATTTCCTATTGTACGATTCAGGCAAACAACGAATAGCAACACCAATCGATACCTCTTCGGTTGCAAAATCGTTGTTTATTTCCTCTACCAAAATATCTCTTAAAGCATCTCCAAGAAGGCCAACCTTTGCGCCAGCAGTGTCTGTTACTATCGAAAAATTCATTGAGAAGTGTCTCCTTTCTAATTATTCCTCGTCCTCGTACCACTTCTTGATATACAGATAATGGTCGGCAAACAAACGCGATTGTCCTGGTTTGGCATCCTTGATGCGCTTGGCTGGAATGCCGCCCCATATCTCGTTGGGAGGAATTATCGTACCTTGCAGTACCACAGCCCCTGCTGCTATCATCGAATTTTCGCCCACTTCGGCATTGTCCAGTACCGTAGCGTTCATGCCAATGAGGGCGTTTTTGCGGATAGTAGCGCCATGTACCACTGCCGAATGACCTATGCTGGCACCGTCTTCAATCACTACTGGCTTGCCTTCGGTCTGATGTATGCACGCCAAATCCTGCACATTCACCTCGTTTCCCATTATAATGGCGTCTACATCGGCCCGTATTACCGCACCAAACCACACCGAACAATCGTTGCCCATGGTTATATTACCTGCCAATGTAGCGTTTTCGGCGAAGTAGCAACGCTCTCCCCACTTTGGACTTTTGCCCCTTGCTGATTTTATCAGAGCCATCTTTCTTTGTATTTTATTGTTGTTTTCTTTTGTTTAAATGTCGTTAGTACATTTGCTAAAGGTTATTTAGCTCTTCCCAAATGCGCTGCACGGGCAGTCCCATCACATTGAAATAGCTGCCTTCAAGCGCTGTAACACCAACGTAGCCAATCCATTCCTGTATGCCGTAAGCACCAGCCTTGTCTAACGGAGAATAGGTTTCAACATAGTATTCAATCTCTTTTTCCGTCAGATTCTTAAATGTTACGTCTGTCGAAACCGAGAAACAATGCTGCTTTTCCGTCGTTGTTAGGCACACACCGGTAACCACTTGATGCTTCCGACCGCTTATTTTGCGCAACATTTCCTTCGCTTCGTCATTGTTAGCAGGCTTTCCAAGAATCTTGTTGCCCACTATTACCACTGTGTCTGCCGTAATAATAAGCTCGTGTTCAGTTATTGTATCTTTGTAAGCATTGGCCTTTTCGCGGCTGATATAGCCAGCAACGTCTGCAGGAGCGGCACTTTCGGGATAAGTTTCCGCTATGTCTGGCTGCACACGCACGTCGAATGCAATGTCAAGACCACGCAACAGCTCTTTCCTTCTTGGCGAATTGCTCGCCAATATAATATGATAATCTTTGAAACTCATAGTTGTTTTATTTCTCTTTTCGTATTAGTTCTAACGTTGTTTCCAATGCTTTGTTGGCAAAAACAACGATTTCAACAGAGTTACCACCCAAAGGCTTTTGCGTTTTTCAGCCACTTTCCCTGTGCACGAAGCACCTGTTCGATGATATCACGAGCCACTCCCATGCCGCCTTCATAGTCGCTTACGTAGTCGGAAATAACTTTAATGTCTGCGCAAGCGTCCTTTGGACAGCACGAACAGCCCGCTCTTTGCATGATTTCGTAGTCGGGAATGTCGTCGCCAACGTATATAATCTCTTCTGGTTGTAAGCCGTTCTCCTTCAGATATGCGTCCCATGTGTTCAGTTTAATGGCGCAATTAAGGAACACATCTTGTACTCCGAGATAAGCATAGCGCTTTCTTATTTCCTCGTTGCGGCCCCCTGTCATTATCGCAACCTTTAGTCCGAGCTTCACCGCCAGCTGTATGGCATAGCCGTCTTTAATGTTCATGGTTCTTATGGGGTCGCCTTCGCTGTTCATGGCAACCGTGTTTTGCGATAGAACTCCGTCTACATCGAAAACAATAGCCTTTATTTTCTTTAACTCGTAGTTTATCATTGCATTATAATAAATAGTTAAATGTTTTCTATATGCTTATTTTTTACTTTTCTCATGAATGCTTTTTGCCATCAGCTCGTATATTTTTTGTGCTTTTGGATTGTCGTTCATAAGTTGCATTTGTGCCTCAATAATGTTTTCATCGTAACGAATGGCAGGTCCTGTTTGTGCCTCACGAGGCGACAATTCGTGTATTTTTCTTGCCGTTTCATCAGTCAATGGCAACATAACATCGAAGGGAAGATCCACCTTTTGCAGTACTTCTGCTGCCAAATCATAGCAATGATTGACGTAATTGCATGCCCATACGGCTGCCAAATGCAGATAACGGCGGTCAGTAGAAGACAATTCTTGAACGTTATCGCTAACCGATTGTGCCACGCCAATAATGGTTTGCATCGTTGAAATACTATTTGCTTCAACGAAAACAGGAATGTTACGGAAATCGACAATACGTGTTTTAGAGAACGTTTGCATCGGATAGAGTACGCCATAGCGCTCTGTTCGTCCACGAAACACATCAATTGGCATCGAGCCAGCGGTATGAACGAACAGCTTTTCGCTACGATTGGGACATATTTTGCCGATAACTTCATGGAGAACACTATCCTTTAGTGCGATAATATAAAGGTCGGCATCGTTCGTTATAGTCTCCAAATCGTCTGTTGGCACGGCGTTCAGCCTTTCAGCCAACTGCTTTGCTGCCGCCATCGTTCGGCTATAAACCTGCACAATGTCGTGTTTGGCGTTGTAAAGAGCATGCCCTAAAACGGTGGCAAGATTGCCGGCACCTATCAATGCTATCTTCATAATAAGTACAAAATTACTAAAAATAAGGAGAAAAGCTAAGCTTTCCTCGCTTTTTTACAAAACATTTGCTATTTTTGCAAGTGCTGTGTACGAGCCAGTTTCGTGCATATTTCATTGTGTTTTGACCGCTTTATTGATGCAGACCCAGATATTTACACACAGCAAAGACCTGCCAACGCTTTGCGAAGGCAACTTCTTTCACAGTCGGGACTTGTTCTGTATGTTAGAACAAACGCCACGATTGCAGCCGTGTATGGTGGTTGTTACCAACGAAAAGGGCGAAACCATCGCGCAAATACTGGCACAAATCCGTAGCAAACGACGTATTCTCGGTCTCAATTTCACTCGCAGAGCCCGCATATATGGGGAAGGAGTGTATCGTAACGATGTCGATTTTACAGAGAAAACTAAGCTGTTCGATGATATGATGGACGCTCTTGTGCATTACATGCTGCGGCATTGGTGCTACCATATCGAGCTAAGCGATATGTCAAAGAAGATGTTTGGCTATCGAACTCTGCGCCAACACGGCTTCGTTCCTATTCCTTGGATACAGCTACACCATTCGTTACACAGTCGAACGCCTGAAGAACGAGCTTCTGAAAAGGTGCTTCAGCGTGTTAAATATGCCATGGAGAACGGGTTTGAGACACGCGAAGCCAAAACAAAAGAGGAAATTCACCAACTCTATCGCCTCATAAAAAGATACTATTTGCTACGTAAACAGCGCTACATACCTAAGGAAACGCTGTTCCAACAGATAGGTTCCAGCCATCACGGGCATATTTATATCACCTTATACAAGGGCCACATCGTTGGAGGAAGCGTTGTTGTGGACTCTGGACGTGAGTCTATGCTGTGGTACGATGCCGCAATGGAGAAACGCTACTTGTTCTATCACCCCCACACACTGACAGTTTGGAATGCCATTAAGGAAGCCCACAGACGAGGACAAGACCACATTCACATTCTTAACATTGGACTTCCGTTCTCGCGTAGCAAGTATCGCGACTTCATGTTGAGCTTTGGTGGTAAACCAATAGGATCTTATCGGTGGTTTCGTTTTTCCAATTCTGTTATGCGCCGTTTCATGTTTTGGTACTACCAAATATAGATGTAGGAACCCATTTCGTGCGCAAACACACAGTCTATATGCAAGAAACAGAAAACAATACATATATATAATGAAAGTAATAGGAATTATCCCAGCCCGCTATGCGTCCTCTCGTTTCCCGGGTAAACCCCTCGCTAAGCTGGGTGGAAAGTATGTAATACAACGCGTTGTAGAGCAAGTTAGCTCCGTACTCAGCGATGTTTACGTTGCTACCGACGATGAACGAATCTACAATATCGTGATTTCGCTGGGTGCAAAGGCAGTAATGACAAGTTCAGACCACCAAAGTGGCACCGACCGCATAGCTGAAGCATTGGCAAAAATAGGCGGAAACTTCGATGTTGTAGTCAATATTCAGGGCGACGAACCATTTATTCAGCAGAGCCAAATAGAGACTGTTGTGGCCTGTTTCCTCGATGATGACACGCAAATAGCAACGCTTGGAAAGAAGTTTGCAACCATCGAAGAAGCTAAAAACCCCAATTCTCCAAAGATAGTTCTCGACTATCGTAGCTACGCAATGTACTTTACACGTGCTCTTGCTCCCTATGTTAGAGGCAAAGCAGAAAGCGATTGGCTTTCAGTTTATCCTTTTCTTAAACACATTGGTCTATATGCTTATCGCACAGAGGTATTAGATGAAATTACAAAACTTCCTCAATCGTCTCTCGAATTGGCTGAAGGCTTAGAGCAATTGCGTTGGTTGCAGAATGGATTTAAGATAAAAGTGGGACTTACAGATGTGGAAACTGTCGGCATAGATACCCCCGAAGATTTGCAAAGAGCAGAACAATTTCTCGCTCAACAAGGCGAGAATAAATAATAAAAAAAGTCTTTTAGTATTTACGCAACGGTGCTGTCGTTTCATTGATAGTATCGTTGCTTTTTTTGTTTTTGCCACTTTTCTGCTATTGAAAATGCGGTCTGGTTTCTCTATTTATAGTATTTGAATATGTAAAATATATGTAAAGATATTTCGCAATCACCATTTTTGTGTAACTGTCTTACTTTCAATACGTTGTAACACCCATTGTTTTGCATTGTAAAAGTGCCTATTTTGCGCGGTAAAACAGGCACTTTTGCGTTGCAATATAGGCTCTTTTGCAAGGCGAAAGTATTTGTTTCGCTTTTCGTTGAAATATTCTTTACAAAATAAAAGCAATATAATGATGTTGTAACCGCTATTTTATGGTAAAACAATCGTCTTACTTTGAGCTTTTCTAAACGTTCTTCTTAAATAAAATTATTAGCACGCTTATTATTTGCTACTTTAGCTGTTTTTTGGTAACTTTGCCACAAATTAGCTAATTATGGGATTTTTTGGGCTTTTCAATAAGAAGAAAAAAGAGGTCCTCGATAAGGGTCTTGAGACTACAAAGCAAAGTGTATTCTCGAAAATAACACGTGCAGTAGCAGGTAAATCAAAGGTAGACGACGAAGTATTAGATAACTTAGAGGAGATACTTATAACGTCTGACGTTGGTGTTGATACCACTTTGAAGATTATACAGCGTATCGAAGAGCGCATAGCACGCGATAAATACGTTTCAACTTCCGAGTTAAACAACGTCTTAAGAGCCGAGATTGCAACGCTATTGACGGAGAATAACACTGAGAATGCGGAGGATTGGGACCTGCCAACCACCCATAAACCATACGTAATATTAGTAGTTGGTGTGAACGGAGTGGGCAAAACAACCACCATTGGTAAACTTGCCTACCAGTTTAAGAACGCTGGAAAGAAGGTATATCTTGGTGCGGCAGACACCTTCCGTGCCGCTGCTGTAGAGCAAATTCAGATTTGGGGCGACAGAGTAGGGGTGCCAGTGGTGAAGCAACAGATGGGTTCCGACCCAGCAAGTGTGGCTTTCGATACCCTACAAAGTGCGAAAGCAAATGGTGCCGACGTCGTTATTATCGACACAGCTGGCCGTTTGCACAATAAGGTTGGCTTGATGAACGAGTTGAAAAAGATTAAAGACGTAATGAAAAAGGTTCTGCCTGAAGCACCAGACGACGTTATGTTGGTACTCGACGGTAGCACGGGACAGAACGCATTCGAGCAGGCTAAGCAGTTCGCATCGGTTACACAGATCACCTCTCTCGCTATAACGAAACTCGACGGAACCGCTAAAGGCGGCGTAGTCATAGGCATTAGCGACCAATTAAAGGTGCCAGTGCGATACATTGGCTTGGGAGAAGGAATGGAAGACCTGCAATTATTTAATAAAGAACAGTTTGTTGATAGCTTGTTCAAGCAGGATTAAGCTTTTCTCTCGCACCGTATTCAGGTGGAAAAACAAGAACCCAAAGCGTGGGAAAACAATTGAATGAAGAAGAATCAGATAGATATTATAACAATGGGATGCTCGAAGAATCTTGTCGATTCAGAACTTCTCATGAAACAATTTGAAGCAAACGGCTACGATTGTGTACACGATTCGGAAACCCCAGAGGGCGAAATTGCCGTTATAAATACCTGTGGTTTCATTGAAACAGCAAAGGAAGAGAGTATCAATACAATACTCGAATTCGTGAATAGAAAGGAGAACGGACAGCTAAGACAACTATATGTGATGGGCTGTTTGTCCCAAAGATATAAGGAAGAGTTGGAGAAAGAGATTCCAGAAGTGGATAAATTCTACGGCAAATTCAACTTTAAACAACTCATTTCCGACCTCGGTAAGGCTGAAATACCATCGTGCGATGGACGCCGACACCTTACAACGCCTCCACATTATGCCTACATCAAAATTGCTGAAGGGTGCGATAGGCATTGTGCTTACTGCGCTATTCCACTGATAACGGGCAAGCATCGCTCGCGAAAGATGGACGATATCTTGCAAGAAGTGGCCGAATTGGCAGCTAACGGAGTGAAGGAGTTCCAGATAATAGAGCAGGAACTTACTTACTATGGCATTGATTTAGACGGTAAACACCACATTACTGAACTTATTTCGCGTATGGCTGACATATCCGGAGTGGAATGGATAAGGTTGCATTACGCCTATCCGAACCAGTTTCCATGGGACTTGCTCGATGTTATTCGCGAGAAACCACAGGTCTGCAAGTATCTTGATGTAGCGCTTCAGCACGTTTCCGATAATATGTTATCGCGCATGCGCCGCCACGTAACAAAGCAGGAAACAATGGATTTCATTCGTGCTTTGCGTGAAAAAGTGCCAGGATTGCACATTCGCACAACGCTTATGGTGGGCTTTCCAGGCGAAACGGAAGAGGATTTCAATGAGTTAATGGAGTTCGTAAGATGGGCACGGTTCGAACGTATGGGCGCTTTCGCTTACTCACACGAGGAAGGTACATACAGCGAACAGCACTATGAGGACGACGTTCCAGAGGATTTGAAACAGGAAAGGCTCGACAAACTGATGGCTTTGCAGCAGGAAATAGCTGCAGAAATAGAGGCTGAGAAAATAGGACAGACACTAAAAGTGATTATCGATCGCAAGGAAGGAGACTACTATATCGGTAGAAGCGAATTCTGTTCGCCTGATGTTGACCCTGAAGTATTGATAAAAGCAGATGTCAAACCCCTTGTTATCGGCAACTTTTATGATGTGAATATAACGTCAGCCGACGAGTTTGACCTCTACGGAGATGTGGTAAACGAATAACAATTTCGCATCGTTGAGATAGCACACTTTACGTTTTTTAAAAGCAAATAACCCAAAGATGAACAACAAGGAATTTATAAGCACATTGGCAAACAGAATGGGTCGTTCGCAAGACGAGACACAAAAGCTTGTGAATACCGCCTTACAAGCTATGGGCGATAACTTCGAATCGGGCGAGCCTGTATTGGTTTCGGGCTTCGGTTCGTTTGAAGTGAAGAAGCGACTTGAGCGTATTATGACCAATCCAGCGACTGGATTGCGTATGTTAGTGCCGCCAAAGTTGGTCCTTAACTTCCGTGCTACGGGGTCAGTAAAGGAGAAACTGAAGAAAGGAGGGGCTGAATAATGGCGAAAACAGCACTACAACTTATTGCCGATGCGGTGGCAAAGAAACACAAAATAACGGTGAAAGAGGCCGAAAAGTTTGTGTCTGCCATGTTCGATGTGGTAAACGAAGGGTTGAAAAACGACAAACTTGTTAAGGTGAAAGGGCTTGGTACGTTTAAGGTTCAAGCTGTGAAGCCTCGTGAAAGTGTGAATGTAAACACTGGAGAACGTGTGTTGATTGAAGGCCACGATAAGGTTTCGTTTACTCCTGATGCTTCTATGAAGGAACTTGTGAATAAGCCTTTCGCACAATTTGAAACGGTTGTGTTAAATGATGGCGTAGATTTTACCGACATAGATAATAAGTCTGACAACGTAGAAAAGGTAGAAAGCACCGATGAAATCGTAGATTCATTGAACGAAAATGCGACTTCTGAAGTGGAAAAGGCTGAATCTAAGGAAGAAATAAACCACAAAATAACAGAAGAAAAACCTGTTGAAGCGGTGCAAGAGCCAGTAATTGAGGCTCCAGCGGTTGCGGTTGAACCAAAAGAAGAGGTTGTAGAAGTACCGCAAGTTGAAAAGCAAGAGGTTGTTGAAGAAAAAGAAACGGTTGTGGAAGAGCAGGCTGAAGCTGTTCAAGAACTGCCTACGGCTATTGCTGAAATACCAGAAGCAATCGTTGAGATACCCGAAGTAGTTGCCGAACAGCCTAACTCTAACGACGAAGAACTTCCTAAAGCTAATATTGAACCAGTGGAGTCTGCTATGGAAGAAATAACAGACACCAAGACAGAACAACCTGTTCCAGAAGTGAAAGAGGTACCTAAAGCGACTATTGAAGTAACTGAATCAATATCTACTAAGCATCAGGAAGTTACAGAACCAACTGAACGACCAAAGAAAACGAATTGGTTACTATGGTCAGCGATAGGTTTTGCTATCATAACGATTATGTATTTCTTCGGCTATAAGTTTGGAAAAGATGCTGCACTTAGCGACAATAAGCTTGCAGTTCGTACCCAAACGGAGAATAGTACAGCTAAAAAGATAAAGAAAGCAGCGCAGAAACCTGTTGTCAAAGCGCAGAAGCCAGCTGTAAAAGAAGTTGATTCAGCAACTGAAGAAATCAATAGGTTCAAGCAGATGAGTTCAGATAAGCGCATTAGATATGGTGCTTACGACATCATTGGTATAGAAAAAGTAGTGGTATTGAAGAAGGGTCAGACCATGCAATCGTATAGTAGAAAGGCACTCGGACCCGATATGGTGGCATATTTCCAAGTGTTGAACAATGCCACAACGATGACAGCAGGCGACACAATGAAGGTTCCAAAGGTGGAACTACGCCCAGAATACCGCACAAGATAAAGTTGTTCTTTTTGTAAATACACTTTATTAACTAATAAATGCGTGGCCCTTTAAAAAGTCACGCATTCTTTGTTGATAGAGCATGCAAAACGTTTTGGAGATGTAAACAATGGTTCGAAAGAAATGATAAATATGGAGTAGTAACCTACTCCCTATACCGTTGATAGATAGTAGATATGTAAAGAATTTACATAAGCGGTATTATCGTATAACTCTTTAGTTATCAATGCTTTGAAATATAGCCTGTTTTGCGTTGTAAAAGTGCCTATATTGCACGGCAAAAGTGTCTGTTTTGGAATGCAAAACAGGCACTTTTACAAACTCAAAGTATAGTGTTGGTTATTTCGTTGAATAATTCTTGACAATTCAAAGGAGTTATATTCGGTGAGATTGGAGGGCATAATGCATTATATCAATGCAAACGTTTGACAATGTAAAAGTCGTATTTATATGCTTTTGTTATGAATAATATCATTGAAAAGCACTAAATTTGCGTTGATAATAGTATTAGTAATGAAAGTAAAGTTGATGATTAGAATATCAAATAAGATAAGTTTGTAGTTAGGAAAACAAGTTTTTCCATCTTAGAAACTTTATTTTAAGTTGGTATTAGAAATTTGATTAGTACGACTAAACATTTTTATTGGTTTAGAGTAAAGCCCCATTTGCTGATAGAAGCAAGTGGGGCTTTCATTTGTTCGTATATGAATAAGGTGAAGAAAAATCTTATTTCAGCTGTTTCTTTACCTCCTCAAGTGCTACAATCCAGTTGGTATCGAGCGAGAATTGAGTAGGGTAGTCTTCACGATTGTAGTATGCTAAGATTACTTCGTCGTCCTTATCGCCATATAATGGGTTGTTTATGCTGGCATCACGGAATATCTTCTTCACACGATCTTGCTCTTTTTCGTTCGCTGCCTTTGCGAAATTCTTAAGGTAAAGATTCACGTAGTCGTACATATAGTAGGCCATTGAGTCTAAGCGAGAGTTCAAATGAGCAATCTCTTTAGGCGTTAATTCCTTGTCAGACACAGACAATGCCTCCAAAGTTTTGGTCTTTAGATATGATATAGCGTCTACTTTGAACGATGCAATCTTACGGATTTCGGTGTCTTCAGACTTATCTGTAGCGACCTTATACGAGCTTCTATAAATCTGTTCGTACACACGTTGCGGTGTTTGCGCATAAGTAGTGGCAGTTAATGCCAAGGCAATGACTGCCAAAGCTGCTTTCTTTAATTTAATCATTATAATCTTGAGTTTTGTTGTTATCTTATACTTTATAATATTGAAAAACCTTCTTTCTTTTCACGAGGAATGTGTTTCGTGATGCAAAAGTACTACAATTTTGACATAAAAACGTGCAAAACGTTTAATTTTTATATAGTTTTATGTTATTTATTACTAATGCGTGACTTGTTCTTTATGGCGAAATCCTTCCACGAACCATAATGTTTGGCATCTGTTTCGGGGCGGTTCGACTGTAGGAAATGGCAGTATGCAGCGCCAAGAGCGTCGGTTGCGTCCATAAATTGAGGCATTTCGTTATCCTGTAAGTGCAATAAACGTTGCAGCATACCAGCAACTTGGTCCTTAGAAGCGCCTCCATTGCCCGTTATTGCCATCTTTATCTTGAGTGGGGCATACTCGAATATCGGCACATCTCGCTGTATTGCTGCTGCAATAGCTACACCTTGAGCGCGCCCTAACTTAAGCATTGATTGAATATTCTTGCCAAAAAATGGTGCTTCTATCGCCATTTCATCGGGTAAATACTCTTCTATGATACTAGTAACACGTTCGAATATCTTGCCCAAACGCAGATAAACGTCTTTCTCTTTGCGCATATCGATGACTCCCATCACCACCATTTCGGCTTTATTACCTTGTGTTCGGATAACGCCATAGCCCATAACGTTGGTTCCAGGGTCTATGCCAAGGATTATTTTAGTAGGTCGTTGCTGCGCTGTTACCATGTTCTTATCGGTCCATATAAGGGTTGTGTGCCAACTCGTAGCCTATTGTTGTTTGCTCACCATGCCCAGAATAAACCACAGTAGTGTCAGGAAGCTGCGATAATTCCCTTAAACTGCTAATCAGTTGAAACATACTTCCACCCTCAAAGTCCGTTCTTCCCACGCTACCACGGAAGAGAGTGTCGCCTGTAAACGCCATGTTTTCTTCCTTACAATAGAACGTTACGCTGCCAGGAGTGTGGCCAGGAGTGTTGATTATCGTAAGTTCGTGCTCGCCAAACTTAATGTTTTCGCCTGCTTCAAAGGTCTTTCCGACTGGTGGAAAGTCGTAATTAAGCTGCATTCCGAACATATTTTGGGCTTGTTCCTTAAGCGAACGCAAGGCAGGAGCGTCCTTTTCAGACACCTCTGGTAGTAATCCGAAAACGTCGTTGATGGTGTTTATACCGAAATTATGGTCGAGATGGGCATGCGTTGCCAGCAGATGAACAGGCTTCAAGTGATTCTCCTTGATGAAGTTTACTATCGTTTGACGCTCTTCTTCATAGAAAGCACCACAGTCAATGATAACACATTCCAAGCTGTTATCCCATAAAACATAGGTGTTTTCTTCTATCATGTTGAACACAAATCGCTTTACTTGTATCATATT
The DNA here is from genome assembly GCF_015262605.1 of Prevotella aurantiaca. Lineage (NCBI taxonomy): Bacteria > Pseudomonadati > Bacteroidota > Bacteroidia > Bacteroidales > Prevotellaceae > Prevotella > Prevotella aurantiaca. The sequence goes on from NZ_JABZSJ010000004.1 coordinate 44,405, forward strand.
TCTTTGTTTATTGAGTCCTCTTTTTTACTTTAATACATTACAGTTAATGCACTAAACACGAGGTACATATATTAAATTCTTTTCTTCAAACCACTCTTCTGTGAACCATTGCGATAGGTTTTCGACCAGCGCAACCTTTCTATAGGGTTGCAATTCCTCTTCAAGGTTGCCTCCTTTCAGTACGATTACACCATTTTCGAGTGCGTTATGGTTATCCTTAGCGATATTCTTGCGCACGATTTTCATTAGGTCTGGAAGCGGCATTACTGCTCTTGAAACGATAAAGTCGAACTTTCCCTTTTCTTCTTCCCCACGTTTGTGTTGTGGAAGTACGTTTTCCAGTCCGATAGCATTAGCCACTTCCGTTGCAACCTTAATCTTTTTGCCTGTTCCATCAATCATTTTGAAGTTTGCTTGAGGGTATATTATCGCCAAAGGGATACCCGGAAAGCCACCGCCAGTGCCGAAATCGAGCACGTTAGTATCGTCTCTGAAGTTTATAAACTTGGCAATAGCGAGCGAATGGAGTACGTGGTGTTCGTACAAATTGGTTATATCTTTGCGCGAAATAACGTTAATCTTTGCATTCCAGTCCTGATATAGGTCGTACAAAGCAGCGAATTGCTCCTTTTGTTTACTTGTTAGTTCGGGGAAATACTTAGTTATAATGTCTATCATTATATGCTTCTTAAATTAGTTTTCTATAGTTACACGTACTTCATTCTTACTGATTTCGCCTGGCGAATAGACGAAAGTTGTAGAGTCATCGTACAGAATGAAGTTCTGAGAAGCGTAAGGCTTTATGCCCACAAAGTAGCCTTTGCTTTGCGCTTGCGCCTCATCGTCGTCGTCCCAGTCGTTGTTTTTCGCCATCTGAGCGATGATTTTCTTCGTCAAAGTCTCGTTATAGTCGTCTCCAAAGACCTCTTTCAGCGTGATTTGCCTACCCGTTTTAGGGTCAATATTAAAGCAAAGAGAATACTTTGTTGTGGTTTTACCCGTCTTTATCGCTATATCCGAGATATAAACCACATAGTTTTCCATTCCAGGAACTATCCGTGTATTGATATTTAGAGCCCAATCAAGTTGGCTTTTCTCATGTTCTCGGTCCTTCAACCAGCGTGCCAGCTCGGTGTATTCCGCACCATAGTGGCGTGCCAATTCCGATATGGCGCGCTGCGGTGTTAGCTTTTCTGCACTCAAAGCAAAGTAATTGGGTTGCAACGTACCCATTCTTAGCAATGAATCGTTTGCAGATGCATACTCATTACCCTTTAAAAAGGCATAACTTATATGTATTTTGCATGCAGCGTCTTTATTGAAACGTATGGTTGTATCCATTGTTATCTTGTCAACGGGCACCGCTAACTTAGCTTGTTTGGCCTTCTTTCCGTTGCAACCTGTTACGATAAGGCAAGCTAAAGCAACCACTGAAAGGCATATAAAACTCTTCTTTACCATATAAATGGCAAAGTTACAAAAAACTTTCGTAACTTTGCATAACGTTAATAAAATATGAATAAAATGATAAAAGCGTGTCTTTTCGATTTAGACGGAGTGGTTTTCGATACAGAACCGCTTTACACTGAGTTCTGGGGGAATATCTTTAAGGAGTTCTATCCTACGGAACAAGGTTTGGAATTAAAGATAAAGGGGCAGACGCTCAGCCAGATTTATGGACATTATTTTGCTGAACAACCCGACCGACAGGCTGAAATCACACGCCGATTAGATGCTTATGAAAGTAAGATGCAATACCATTTTGTTGATGGTTTCACCGAGTTCGTGCAACAGTTGAAGCAAAATGGCGTAAAAACAGCTATAGTAACGAGTTCCAATAAAGCCAAGATGGAAAATGTTTACCATCAGCATGCTACCTTTAAACAGCTTTTCGACGCTGTATTTACGGCTGAAGACTTCCGTGAAAGTAAGCCTTCGCCAGACGGATACCTTACTGCTGCGCGTGCGTTAGGAGTTGAACCAACTGATTGTATCGTATTCGAGGATAGCTTTAATGGATTGCGTTCAGGGCTTGCTGCTAAGGCAAGAGTAGTTGGTTTAGCCACTACAAACTCGGTAGATAGTATTAAAGAGTTTACAAAAGAAGTAATACCAAACTTTGTTGGTTACAAGCTAACAGAACTATAACAAAACATAGAAGCCATAATGGGTTATTTATCAACAGACAGAAAGAAGATTACGGCAAAGACACTTCGTGAGATGAAGGTTGCTAAAGAGAAGATTGCGCAGATTACTGCCTATGATTTTACAACAGCAAAGATATTCGACGAAGCAGGAATAGACAGCATTTTGGTTGGCGATTCGGCATCAAACGTAATGTGTGGAAACGATACTACTTTGCCAATCAGCTTAGATGAAATGATATACCATGCCAAATCAGTGGCTAAAGCATGCTCTCGCGCCTTTGTAGTGTGCGATATGCCCTTTGGTAGTTACCAGGTTTCTCGCGAAGAAGGTGTGCGTAATGCTATCCGAATTATGAAGGAAAGCGGTGTTGATGCAGTGAAATTGGAAGGTGGTAGTGAGATTATTGACACTGTAAAAGGTATTCTTGCAGCTGGTATCCCAGTGGTTGGACACCTTGGATTGACTCCTCAGAGCGTCCATAAGTTCGGTGGTTACGGGGTTAGAGCAAAGGAAGAGGCGGAAGCAGATAAGTTATTGAAAGACGCTAAGTTACTAAATGATGCAGGAGTGTGCGCTTTAGTATTAGAGAAAGTGCCTCGTTCGCTTGCAGCGGAAGTATCGAAGCAAATTGAAGCGCCCACGATTGGCATCGGAGCAGGCTGCGATACCGACGGACAAGTGCTTGTTTATGCTGACGCTTTGGGCATGACGCATGAATTTAAGCCTAAGTTTTTGCGTCATTTTGCCAATGTTAGTAAGTGCATGACAGCAGGAATAACAGACTATATGAAGTGCGTTAAGGAGCAAACATTCCCTAATGCAGATGAGTCTTATTAAGAGTTTGGCGATTTTCTTCAGCATTTCTTAAACAACAAAAGATAACAGATAAATATTAGTAATGGCCCTTGTGAAATCATAGAAAACCATTCTTATTTTGTAAAGAAACTTCAAATATATTTCCGTACAATCGGTTTTACATTGCAAAAGAGCCTATATTACAACGCAAAAGTGCCTGTTTTGTTCAGCAAAACAGGCACTTTTACAATGCAAAACAATGGGTATTATAATACATTGATAACGAGGTGATTGCGCGAAACAACCTCACCTGCAAATTCTTTACACTTTTTTTACAGCTTTTCTTCAACTATATGGCTATGAAAAAGGGTAGCAAGTAAAAAATAAAAGGTAGGGCGTTCTTTGATTTTGCCCTACCTTTCTTATTTTAATTCTATTTGTTTTATACTATTTTCTAACGGCGTTCGATAACTCTGAATAGTGTTCCCGTTGGACAAACGAACCGACAATAGGGGCGCGCAACGAAGAATGAGAGCACTAAAAATACACAACCGAGCACCAAAACAACCACAGAGGCAGACTGAAAGATGAAGGCTGTAAACACTTCATAGTCCATCCACTCCAGTCCAACGCCTGCTAACGTGAGTACTAACAAGGCTGCAAAGAGGAACTTACGGAAGGCATTCAGTCGCTTTACCATATTGATGCTCAGACGCCACTTCTTGTTTTTCGTTTTTGCAGCTATATCTTGGATTGCTCCACACGGACATACGTTCGTGCAATAGTAGTTCTTTTTGCCGAAAAGTGGGTATATAAAAGCCGTTATCAGCATGATAATCGGAATGAGCGAAGCCCAAAAATGAATTCCGCTTGACATGTAATTGACAAACAACGACCATGATAAAAAGGTGCCACAGCCAAACCCCAATACTATCACATTGAGCAATAGCTGCACCGTTCGATAGTGCTTGTTGCGATAAAACAGCGGAACGATGGCAGCAAGGAGTACAACCAGGAGTCCTGCAATGGTCTTTTCGTCGAGATTCATCTGCTCTAATATTGATGGTTCCACCGCTTTTTTGGCAGCATAAGCCAATCCTTGCTGCATATTACCGATGATTCCGTGCGATGAATAGGTTGCTCCGCTGATGGCATCTACCTTTAAAGCCTGTGCCTCTTCGATGGTTTTACCATTCCATTTGCTTAACAATGGCTGCACTTGTTCGAAGAATTCGGGTGTTTCGGCGTTCTTTAGCGCCTTCACCTGCACGATGATGCCCTTTTTAATGTATATTTCTAATGGCACAGCACCACTATATCCCACGATGTTTTTGCCCAATTCGGTGGTGTTTATCACCCTTGTGCCATCGTCAAGTATGTGCATTGTGTCAATCTTTGTGGTCTTTATGCTGTCGGCAACTACCGCTTTTACACTGTGTCCCCATACCTTTCCATCGCGCTGAGTGGCCGCAATAGCCAGGACAAGGAAGCATAGTGCAAGCATTAAAACCTGCTGTAGTTTCTTCATTTTACTTGTTTGTATGTTTAGATTATATGTTCTTTGATGTCTGCAAATATCTGTTTATCAGTTAGATGGTTCTCTATCAGCAGTTCGTTTACATCGTATCGATCGTAAAGTTGCTTCTTAACACCGAAGCAAAGTGTGCGCATAGTAGACGGTCCGTAGTATCTTGCAATGCGTTCGCCAAAGCCTCCGTCGAGCGAACCGTCCTCAATGGTTGCCACAAGTTGGTGGTTCGCCTTAAGAGAATGCAGCAATGGTTCGTCGATTCCCGATAAATAGCGTGGGTTTATCAGTGTTGCGTCTATGCCGTCGGCCCTCAATGCCTTTGCTACATTCTCGCCTTTCGCATAGAAATCGCCTGCTGCAATGATGGCAACCGTATTGCCTTGGTGCATCACCTTATACTTATTGAGTTCCGAATAGTCGGTATCTACAGGTTCAGTGGCATGATATGCGCCATATTCAGGCACACGAATGGCCACCGAATATTGGTTTTGATAGATAGCCCAGCGCTCCATTGCAATCATTTCCTCGTAGTTTGTAGGTGCAAGATATACCAAATTAGGAATGTGCGACAGCATTGGTATGTCGAAAAAACATATATGTGTGAAGTCGTTCATGCCATAAACGGAAGCGCCCGTAACGTTAATGACGGCTGGATTGCCGTTTACTGCAAGGTCTTGACATAGCTGATCGTATGTGCGTTGCATGAAAGTGGCGTGCGTTGTAAACACTGCATGAGCGCCACGCTTGGCCATTGCCGACGCCATAGCTACTGCAGCTTCTTCTGCAATGCCCACATCGAAGTGCTGTGCGCCTACCTTTTTGCGGGTTTCAGCATCGAAACCAAGAATTGCAGGAACGCCTGCTGAAAGACAAACTAACTTCGGATTCTGCTTCATCTCATCACGTAGCCATTGTCCGAGCATTGCTGGCATGTACTCACGCTGCTTGTGTGGCTTGCGCAAAGAGCCATCTTCATTGAACGGGAAGTGCCAATGCCATTGTTCTTTGTTATCTATGGCAGGCTGAAAACCATGTCCTTTCTCGGTGTGAATATGCACAACGATAGGGTGGTCGATATCTTTCACACGCTGAAATACCTCCACCAACTTTGCCACATCATTGCCTTCTTCAAGATAAATGTAGTCTAAGCCGAGCGTACGGAAGTAGTTTTGCGCACACGTACCATTGCTTTCACGCAGTTCGCGCAAGTGTTTATAGAGTCCGCCGTGGTTTTCTGCAATACTCATATCGTTGTCGTTCACTACCACAATGGCATTTGTTCCGAGTTCGCCAACGATGTTCAGTCCTTCAAAAGCCTCTCCACCAGAGAGCGAACCATCGCCAATGACAGTTATAACATTCTCTTTTCCGCCCTGAATATCGCGACCTTTCATCAGTCCAGCAGCCAAAGCAACCGATGTAGAGGTATGTCCTATCTCGAAATTATCGTATTCTGGACTCTCCAAAGGCGATGAATAGCCCGAAATACGATCCATTTCGTTGTCGTCGAAGAAGCCCGCTTTGCGTCCTGTAAGTATCTTATGGGGATAACTCTGATGCGAAATGTCGTACACAATCTTATCGTTTGGTGCATCGAAAACATAGTGTAGAGCAACCGTTGCTTCCGTAAAACCAAGGTTAGGACCTACGTGTCCGCCATGTTTCATGACACGATTCAACACTCCTTGACGCACTTCTGTTGCCAAAATATGCAGTTCTTCCATTGTCAAGCCCTTCATATCGGCAGGCGAGTCTATCTTTTCTATTATCATATTATCCCGTTTTAAATTACAATTTTACTTTGTTTTTAGCGGCAACTATCATCTGTTTTCGCTTGCAAACGATGGAGCAAAGATAAGAAAAATATTTCTTTTGCTGAAGTTTTTGGTGTTTTTTAATGTAATGAAAACTGCTTGTTTGGAATAAAAAAGAGGGCATTCTCGCCCAAACCAATATTTTTTTGTAAATTTGCAAACCCTCGATTGCGGTGGCGAAACATCGACTTTTGCTGCCAAGCGAAAGGATACATATATATAATAAGGTGGAAATTATCCACCACCAAATATAAAAAATACAGGTCTAAACAATGAAATATATCATCATTCCTGAGCGAAAAACAACCCCTCAGTTGCCTTTCTACTTTGCCGTAGAGGAATATGTGGCACGTACTTACACCGATGATGATTACTTTATGGCGTGGCGTGTGGAGCCAACAGTGATGATTGGACGCAACCAGCTTACGGAAAATGAGGTGAACGTTGACTACTGTAAGCGCAACGGCATACATATTTACCGTCGCAAAAGCGGGGGAGGTTGCATCTATGCAGATAAGGGTTGTATGCAGTTTTCGTACATATCGTATGCTGAAAACGTAAATCGTGCCTTTGTAGAGTATATGCAAGGCATTGCCGATATGATTAAAAGTCTTGGCATAAACACCGAACTTTCTGGCAGAAACGATATTCTTGTAGAAGGAAAAAAGGTTGCAGGAAGTGCCTTTTATGGTCTTAAAGGACGCAGCGTGTTGCACAACTCGCTTTTATTTAGTACTGAATTGGAACATCTTGAGCATGCTTTGACACCAGGAAAGGAAAAGTTGCAGAGCAAAGGAGTGGCTTCTGTGCGCCAGCGTGTTACCAATGTGGGCAACTATACCGACCTCAGTATTGAGGCTTTTATGGACTATGTGCGCAAGTATATGTGCGGTGATGAAGTGTTGGAACTGACTTCCGACGACATGAAACATATTGAAGAAATAGAGAAAGAACTTGCTTCTGACGACTTTACATACGGCAAAAACCCTAAATATACGGAGGTTCGGAAGAAACGTTTTGCTGATGTTGGAACCATTCAGGCTCACATCGAATTGAAGAACGAGAAGATTTTGAACATCAATTTGATGGGTGATTACTTCCTTTTGGGAGATATTGACCGTGAATTGCTCGACCTATTGCGTGGTGTTGATTTTACGCGCGAAGCAGTATCTGCAGCAATTGAAGGTATAGAAATAGGCAATGTAATTCGTAATTTAACTACGGAACAATTCTTGCGCTTGCTATTTGGACGTCCGCCACATGTGATGAAGCCTGATTGGTTAAAGATAAATCTGACCTCGAAGAAGTCTTCTGGCGAAACAGCGGGCATTCTTGCGCGACACCATATGAACACGATCTGTACCAGCGGACTATGTCCTAATCGCACCGAATGTTGGGCTGCACGCACTGCAACGCTAATGATTGGTGGTGAAATATGTACTCGTAAATGTAGATTTTGCAATACATTGAGTGGTCGTCCTAATGCTTTGAACCCGAATGAACCGCAGCATGTGGCTGAATCTATTAAGGCTTTGAACCTTCGTTATGCCGTTATTACATCGGTAGATCGCGATGACTTGCCCGATTATGGTGCCGACCACTGGGTGAAAACGGTGGAAGCTATTCAGAAACTGAACCCTGACACTAAGATAGAACTACTGATTCCTGACTTTATGGGCAAGAAAGAGCTGATTCAAAAGGTGTTGGCAACAAAGCCTCATGTGTGTGGACACAACATGGAAACGGTGCGCCGACTGACTCCTTCTGTGCGCAGTGTAGCACAATACGACCGCAGTTTGGAGGTATTAGCAGAGATTGCACGTAATGGTGTACAGGCAAAGACAGGCTTTATGTTGGGCTTAGGCGAAACGCACGAAGAGATTTTGCAAACTATGGACGATATTCTTGCAACGGGTTGTAAGCGTTTGACGTTGGGACAATATCTCCAACCTACTGCAAAACACTTGCCAGTAGCTGCATACATCAGTCCGAAGCAGTTTGAAGAATATAAGAAAATAGGATTGGCAAAAGGCTTTAAGCACGTAGTTAGTGGACCATTAGTGCGCAGTTCGTACCACGCAGCTGAAACAGTATAAGCCGAACGAATGCTTTTTCGATGTGTTGGGGGGTAGGGATACCATGTTCTTAACAGTGGAGAAAGAATAGGATTATCTAGAATTTTTAGTTTTCCTAGAACTTTCTCAATATTCTAGTAAAGAACTCGAGAATACCCTTTATTCTGTAAAGATAATTCGTTGGATAAACAGCAATATCGGTTTTACATTCCAAAAGTGCCTATATTGCAATTCAAAAGCGCCTGTTTTATCATGTAAAACAGGCGCTTTTGCGATGTAAAACAACCCCTATTGCAACCCATTGATAACAAGGTAGTTGCAAAGAAATTACTCTTCTGTAAAATCTTTACACTTTTCTTGTAGTGTTTTAAGTTCTATATAGTAAGGTATAACCCTTATTTCTATAGTAGAAAACGAAATATACAGCAACGAAAAAAGGCATTCCAAACTACATTGGAATGCCTTTTTGCTTATTTATAATCTGCTATTTCGTACTCTTATCTACTGATAAAATTGTAGTCAGAATCGAACTGTTTGGGGTGCCGACCGATGAGAACAGTGTTTAAAAGGCAGTTAGCCACAACCTCTTCCTTCGACAAATCCACCTTCGGATCGATGCGAACATCTTTTCCTAACAACACTTCCCAAGGACCATTGAAGTTGCTATCGTCTGCACCAAAGAACATTTCGTTCGTATCTGGGTCCTCCATGAGTTGGTAATGAATATACTTTTTCGATGCAATAGGGTTGATGTCTAACAGCAATTCGTAAGCGTGCTGGAAGGCTTTGCGCTGATTGCGTGCCTTCGGATACATCAATCCGATGTATGGAAAGATTTCTTCAAACTCGTATGCCTGGAAGTATTCTTTTAATTTCATTGTGTCGTTACTGACTTGTTCTTTAGAATTTAGCCATCTTAATGGCTACTATTGCACATTCATCGCCTTTGTTTCCGTACTTGCCACCACTTCTATCCTTTGCTTGTTGAAGGTCGTTAGTAGTGAGAAGTCCGTATATTACAGGGATTTCACAACTTGCATTAAGGCGCGAAATACCATAGGTTACACCCTGACAGATATAGTCGAAGTGAGGCGTTTCGCCACGAATGACACTTCCGAGTATGATAATGGCATCGTAACCACCATTGAGTGTCATCTGATGAGCGCCATATACGAGTTCGAAACTGCCTGGAACGGTCTTCACATGAATGTTTTCGGGTATGGCTCCGTGCTTCTCTAACGTTCTAACAGCGCCATCAAGAAGTGCGCCAGTAACCTCTGGGTTCCACTCTGATACTACTATTCCGAAGCACATGTTACTGGCATCGGGAACAGAAGTAAGGTCGTAATCCGATAAATTGTGTAATGCTGTGGACATTTCCTATATCAGATTAGTTGCTTGCGCGCTCGATATACTTATCAATATCTTGGCTCATAGGAGAGTTAACATACTTTGTTTTAATCTCTTCGTAAAGCTTTAATGCGTCAGCCTTCTTGCCTTCGCTTTCAAGAATAATGCCTGCTTTTCTCAAAGCCAATGGTGCTATGCTCATATTAATACCTTCGAAGCCCTTAGCATTGGCCATATCAGCTGCCTTTTTAAAGCTTTCTACAGCCTTATCGTTTTGGTTATTGTTTGCATAAATGTCTCCAAGAGCCATCTGAGAGGCTGGACTGATGATCTGATCGTTCGATGTTGAGTACTTTTGAACGTTCTCTAAAGCCTTAGACCAGTTTGGTTTTTCTTGGTGTGCATAGCAAAGACCAATGTAAAGATTAGCGAGATTGCCAGCGTTAGTGCTGCTATAATCGCTTTGTACCTTTTGGAATACCTTGAGAGCTTGGTCGAACTGCTGCGCTTGGAAAAGCTTTTGAGCTTGTGCCAGCTGTGTGCTTGCTTCTGTTTCTTTAGGTTCAGAAACGAAAGTCTTGTAGAGGAAGAACCCAGCAACTACTACAAGGATTGCTACAATAGCAATGATAGCTGTCTTTCCGTGCTTCATGAAGAAGGCTTCCGATTTGTTGAGGGTTTCTTCATAAGTGCCCTCTGCTTTTTTGTTTACCATTTTTGTTTATCTTTTTTTATTATTTTCGCTTTGTTTTTGCTACGCTCTTGTTAGATGCAAGTTTGTATAACGTGGCAAAATTACTGATTTTCTCGCACATATTGAAATATATTACGCTTTTTTTTAACATAGATATTAAAAAGGCCGCACTTATCTATAAGAGCGGCCTTACGTTTAAACCATAATGCTATAATCTATTACCTAATTCCTATTTTCTTTGTAATTGTGCCTTCAGTTGTTATAATACGTACAACATATACACCATTATGGATAGGTAGGAAGATGCTGTTGGCAATGTTAGTTGTACTAAATGCCTTTGTACCAGCTATATTATAAACTTCTACGCAACGTACGTTCTTGGTGTTGTTGAAGTTGATAACGTTACCATTTATGGTGAAATTAGCTTCGTTTCCGGTTGTTTGAATCTCATCAATGCCTGTTACTACACCTAAGTAAACTACTTGAGTGTTGTGTCCTGCAAGTGGAATTTCTTGTCCATACTTCTTGCCTTTAGGACGGTATTCGGCATAAAGGAGATACTTACCAGGCTGTAATGCAGCCTCAGGAGCCAACGAGAAGGTGTATTCTTCGCTCTTTCCTTCTTCCAAAGTAACTGATTTCATGAATGCCATCATACCTCCAGCACGTGTAGCAGGGCGTAAACGTACGTAAACAGGTACTCCCTTAACTGCTTTGCGTGCAGTAATCTTGAGCTTAAAGCCGCTTGTACGCTTTCCAACTTCAAGTTGTGATGTTGGAATAGTGAACTCTGTGCACGACAATTCAATAGCGTCGTTGTCGAGAACTTCAAGCGTATATTCCTTCTTTTGACCACCCATAGGAGTTTCAACACCATTTACTACATAGTAAGGAACGAGCGAATACTTACCAGCAGCTAAGTCTAAACGTGAAGAGTAGACTGCTTTTGCTAATTCCATCTTCTTATAATCAGCTTCCTTCGTCTGAATAATGTCGTATACTTTACTATTATCGGTTACATCAACTGCCTTCATCAGCATTGACGAATTACCTGCAGCGCCATAGTTTCGTGCCTCTTGGAGAATGGCAATAATATCGCCTTGCTTAACAGCAGCATTGTTTTCTTTGTTGGTATTGCTAATCCAGAGCATCTCACTTTCTTGGTAGAAGACAGGAGTAGTTATCTCTTCTAATACCTCAAGGATATTATCTTCGGTGAATGCAGGCTTGAAAGGATAGCTTTCCCACTTTGCAATGTTGTCTCTATAGCGTTGTTTATCTTCTTCTGTTGCATCTTCTTTAGGTTCAGTTACATTTACATTCTTCTCAAATGCAGTTACTTTGTACTTACCAGCAGGTAGGTCGTTAGGAAGTTCACAAAGCAATTGAATCGTCTTTTCGCTATTATCGTACACCTGATGGAAGGTGGCTTTGTCGTTCTCATGAACATAATAGACCTTTGATTCGTCGTTTACAGAAGTGAACTTGAGCCAGATATGGTTGAGATAAAAGTCGTCGCTGTTATTCTTTAGTACTAATGTGAACTTACCAGACCCTTTTGCATGAAGTTCGTTTTCAGCAGTAATAGGCTTCATAAGTGTAACGTTTGGTACAGGTTCGTGCTGTTTAACGCTTACGATCTTATTATCTTCTACGGTTGCTTCGCCATAGTTTGGCAAGTTGTTAGGGCATAAAACAAGTTGCCAATCATCGCTTCCATTGGCCTTTACAGCAAATTGTATTCTATAATCGCTGCCGTTTGGCACGTTGCCATCAATCTCTTTTTTAACCCAATGGCTGATGTAGAAGCCTGTAGTATAGAGGTTTCCGTCAACATTTACAGGGGCAAATGTCTTGTCTTCTTCCTTCAAAACGGCTTTCACCTCATTGTTCTTGTCAATCAAAACAAGGCCTACCTTACCTATAAACTTATCGCAATCGTGGTTATCGATGCGTTGCATGCCCAGAATTTGGCCGCCAGCTTCGACTACTGCAATGCGACTTGAACCGAAAATAGCCCATGATTTCTTTCCAGGAGTACCGCCATTGAGAGGTTTAATGCCCGTGATGATTTCTTGTTGAAGGTTATAACCTCCACCATTAGCGCCAATTCCAAGAGAGTAAGGCTCAAGAGCATTTACTCGGAAATATCCGTTGCTCTTGCCATACCAACCCCAGTTGAAATGGAAATAGTCCTCGCTGTCGTATCCATCGCACACAAATGCGTGTCCACCCTTGCCATCTTCGTTAGTTGCAGAGTAGAAAACAGGACGTCCCGCATCAAGTTCGGCCTTAATCATGCCTATCCATTGAGGAGTAGAATAGTACTCGCGTCTCTTATAAGAGATACCTGTATCGTAGCCAAAGTAGTTAACCATAGCTCCAGTTACGGCTTGTGAGTAGGCACCAGCCTCACCGCTGGGCATGAAAGACATATGTACGCTGAATGCAGACAAGCTACTTAGCGTAGCAACCATATCGTTTTCAGTTTCGTCGGCATTGTCTTTCTCCAATCGCTCAGGCATTTTTGTCCAATCAAAGTTGCCTGTTGTGAAGTCGATATCGTGTCTTTTACCAAGGTTATCTGTGTAGCTCATGTTACCAGTACCCTGTGCTGGCCACTTGTGATAGCGCATAATCTGTGCCATAGCAGTAGCAACACACCCTACATAATAATGTTCTTTCGGATTGTTTTCGGTGGGTTTCTTAGCAGGCATCTTATTGAAGAAAGGCGCGTCTTGTCCCCATTGTATGTTGTTCAGCAATGGTTTAACCTTTACTTCGCCACGTGGGGCAACGCGTTCGTCCTCTTTTACGAAGTCAGTAGAGCCTGTTCGTTGTTGTCTTTCAACAGCATTTGCGAACATCTTCATCATGTTAACGACGTTAGAAGGAGCACCTTCTAAGTCGAAGGTGCCCTTGTCGCTATAACCAATAATTGTGCCTATGGCGTCGTCTCCAGATACAATGACGAAGCCACCGTTGTTTTCCACGTTATAGACATAGAAAGGTGAGTAGTTAGCCGTGGTCGAAAATGTTGCATGCATTAACTTTCTGGGCATCGCCATAAGGTGTGCCTTAACATTTCGATGATGGTGTTTTGCCAGGAAGTCCTGCGCTATGCGCTGTGCTTCAGTCCTTGAAACTTTTTCGGCAAAGGCTGGTATTGCGAGCAACGCAAATAGCAGCAAGAAGTTGAATGTACGTTTCATGCTTTTAAATTTAGTTGTAACAATATAATTTTATGATGTTTATTGTTTTCCAGGATGTCTACAAAGTTAGTCGTTTAGGATAAGCGTTAGTTCGCTCATTCGATTGCAAATATAGTTTTTTATTCGTAAAGTAGTATAAATAATAAAAAAAAATGCAATGCGTTAAGTATTTTTTAACATTCTCACATAAAAACTGAATATATATAATACGGGTATTTTGCATATATGCAACTAGCTGTATAATTATACCATAGTGTAACTTTCAGAGTGTCAAAGGCTTACAAGTGTGTTCTAAAAGAGCCTGTTTTGCGTTGCAATATAGGCTCTTTTGCGACGCAAAACAGGCACTTTTACAGAGCGAAAGAGGCTCTTTTGCATTGCAATAGTGTATATACAAAAAGAGGCTAATATTATGCAAGTTCTTCAATGCATAATGTTAGCCTCTTTAATTTAGTTGTTATTGGACTATCTGTCCTTAGCAAAGATTACTTCTCGCCCTTATCTTGCAAGAAGCGTTCTGCCTCGATTGCTGCTTTGGCACCACTGCCTGCTGCCACAACTCCTTGACGATAGATAGGGTCGGCAACGTCGCCAGCAGCATAAACACCTTCGATATTAGTAGCCGTAGATGTACCTTTGGTTACGATAAAGCCTTGTGGGTCGAGTTCGAGTTGACCCTTAAAGAGTTCTGTGTTAGGGGTATGGCCGATTGCAAGGAAGAATCCATCAATTTGAATGTCGTACTTCTCCTCGTTCTCTTCGCCCTTGAAGCGTACCAAATGTGCACCTTCTACACCATCTTCACCATAAAGTCCGAGCGTATTGGTGTTGTAAAGGATTTCTATATTTTCTTTTTCCTCTACACGTTTGCGCATGATTTCAGCTGCACGAAGGTATGGCTTGCGTACAATCATGTATACTTTCTTAGCCAAACTTGACAGATACATTGCTTCTTCGCAGGCTGTATCGCCACCACCTACTACGGCTACGGTACGCTTGCGGTAGAAGAAACCGTCGCAGGTAGCACATGCACTAACACCTTGTCCGCGATATTTTTCTTCGTCAGATAAACCAAGATATTTTGCACTTGCACCTGTTGCGATGATAAGTGTATTTGCTTCGATAACGTTGCCACGCTCATCTTCCAAAATGAAAGGACGCTTGCTGAGGTCTGCCTTTACGATAGAACCATCGCGAACGTCAGCTCCAACGTTAGTAGCTTGGGCTTTCATTTCTTGCATTAGCTCGTTGGCGTCAATACCATCTTTAAAGCCTGGGAAGTTCTCTATAATTGTTGTGGTGGTTAATTGTCCACCTGGTTGCAAACCAGCGTATAGCACTGGTTGTAGATTAGAACGGCTTGCGTAGATAGCTGCAGTGTATCCTGCTGGGCCGCTACCTATGATTAATGTCTTTACTTTTTCCATAGTGTTTGTTATTATAAATATTTTTCTTTCTTTATTTGTTCCTTTTTATCAATGCTGCAATGCATTGTTATGATAAAAGACAGGGTAGGGTGTCTGCCTATTTCGGTGGGAATAGACCGAAGAGACGTGCATCTATCATATCTTCAATACGCTTGAAGTCTTGCGGATTGGTGGCGAAATCAGTGGTATCTCCATCAACTATCATCAGCTCACCCTCGTAAGTTTTAATCCAATTCTCGTATCTCTCGTTCAGACCGCGTAAGTAATCAATGCGCATAGTCTGTTCATAATCGCGTCCTCGCTGCTGTATATGCTCAATAAGATGGGGTACGCTACTCCTTATATATATAAGAAGGTCGGGCAGTTTCACCAAGCTGAGCATAAGATCGAATAATTGTGTGTAGTTCTCAAAGTCGCGGTCGCTCATCAATCCCATATCGTGTAGGTTGGGAGCAAATATGCGTGCGTCCTCAAATATAGTACGATCTTGAATGATTGTGTCGCTTGAGCGTGATATTTCAACCACATCTCTGAAGCGTTTGTTCAAGAAATATATCTGAAGATTGAACGCCCAGCGGTTCATATCCTCATAATAGTCGGCGAGATAAGGGTTGTTGTCCACTGGTTCGAACTGTGCCGTCCAGCCATATCGTTTGGCAAGCATTGTTGTAAGTGTTGTTTTGCCTGCTCCTATGTTTCCTGCAATAGCTATATGCATATTCTTTTTAATGAGTATTGTGTGAGTTTGGTTGAATATTAAAACAATCCGAAGAGTTCACGATCAATCTTATCGGTAATAAAACCAAAGTCTTTCGGATTGTGTTGGTAGTCGAGTTCGTCTACATTTATGGTCAGAACGCGTCCCTTATACTGGTTTTGTATAAAGTCTTCGTACCGTTTGTTAATGTTTTCGAGATAGTCTAACGGCATGCGTTGCTCATAATCACGGCCTCGTTTCTCAATGTTCTCTACCAAATGGCTTACTGATGCACGAAGATAAAGCATGAGGTCGGGGTAGCGAACAGCGTCGGTCATATCCTCAAAGAGTTCCATATAGGTTTCATAATCGCGATGATCAAGGTTGCCCATGGCATAATTGTTAGCTGTAAATACATAAACGCCTTCGTAAATGGTTCGGTCTTGAATCACATTAGTGTCAGACTGGCTGATTTCCAGCAAGTCTTTGAAGCGCTCTTTTAGGAAAAATACCTCCATAGCGAACGACCATCGCTTTATATCTTTATAGTAATCGTCGAGGTATGGATTGAATTCCACCGACTCATAGCGTGGCTGCCAGCCGTAGCGCTTGGCTAACATGGCTGTCAGCGTAGTCTTTCCACTTCCAATATTTCCTGCTATTGCTATGTGCATAGGTTGTTTTAGTTTTATCGTAATACGGCCTTGCCGATGCAGCCGTTGGGCATTTGTATCTTCAGCATTGCACAAACGGTGGCTGCAATATCGTTGATGGTAACTTCTTGTGTGGTTTCTCCGTGGTTCACGTGCCAACCGAACATCACCCAAGGAATGTGTGTGTCGTAAGGATAAGGCTGTCCATGCTGTGTTCCAATGTAGTCTGGAGAGTTCTTTGCACCGAAGAATTGTGCACGGGTAACTACTCCTATCTCTCCAGAACGATGGCGCATATAGCCGTTCATCATACGTGTTTTAATGAAATCGGGCATGGTTTCGGTCGCAACACGCTCTTGATCGAATACGAAAATGTATTGTGGATCTTGCTTTAAGTAGTCGATAGCCTCGTCAATAATGTCTTGTTTCTTCTTTCCTGCTTGTGCTATCATCTTGTCATCTAATGCAAATTGATAATTGTCTTCGCCCATAACAGGTTTAATTCCGAACTTATTTTGCAAGTGATTGTTAAGTTCTTGTACGGCTTTATTGTACTCAAACGCTCCAGCAGGTATGCGATGCTTCTTCAAGAAGTTATAGTTGTGTGCCGCACCATGGTCTGCTGTGAGGAAAAGAAGATAGTTTCCACGTCCTACTTTTGCATCTAATGCATTGAGAAACTCGGTTAAATCCTTATCCAACCGCATATAAACGTCGTGGTTTTCCTTACCTCGTGTGCTATATTGATGGCCGATTGCATCGGTAGAAGAGATGCTGACAGTAAGCATATCGGTTTCTTTACCTTGACCTAAACGCTCGTTCTCCAATGCTGCAATAGCCATCTTGAAGGTTACAGTAACTCCTTCGTTGGATGTTCTGATATTATAATTAGGTGCTGTATAATTGGCTTTGTTGAACTTTTCTACCCATTCTGGCAACTTATCCATATAATATGTAGAGGTAACAAAGTGTCCTGCAGAGGTGTCCCACCAGTATGCTGCATCGGCAGAATGACCTGCAGGCAAGATAGAAGCACGATCCTTGAGCGATACACCAATTACTTTTGAACGGAAATTGGTAGCTAATTTAAGTTCATCACCAATAGTTGTAGTAAGCAAACGGTGCGGACTCATCTGTCCTTCCTTACTGTTTGAGCCTACACTGCGCACGGTTGTATCGGTACAACAGTACACATACTGGTCGTTTTGCCACCAGTTATTGCCGCAAATACCATGAAGAGCTGGTACAGAACCAGTGAAAACAGATGAGTGTCCAATAGCTGTTACCGTTGGAGCGTAGTTTATTTGAGTGTTTTCGAAAGAGAAACCCTCGTTAAGAAGGCGGTGCAAACCACCTTGTCCGTATTCGTTTTGATAGAAATAGAGGTAATCCCAGCGCATCTGGTCAACCACAAGACCAACGACTAGCTTTGGTCTTTCCACTTGAGCTTGCATTGTCAGCGCCATAAAGAGCGTCAGAACGAAGAGTGATACTTTTCTCATTTTTAGCTATTTGAATAGTTTTTATTGAACTTTTGCTCTACCATTGGTATGGCAAATGGTAGTTACTTTAACCTTGCAAAGATACAATTTAATTATGAAACAAGGGTAACAAACTTGTAAGTATTTTCCGTTGTTCTCTATTTCCCTACTTTTATAATGTGTAATCTTGGCAACATCAGATTTTTATTCTATATTTGCAAAAAAATAAAAATTATGGAAATGAGATATGTAAATGATACTGTGCGTCGTCAAGACCGACTCTTAGACGAGGCGAGAGCACTGGAATTGCTGGAGAAAGGGGAGTACGGAGTGCTCTCAATGGTATCTGATGAAGGCGGTTATGGTATTCCTGTGAACTTTGTTTGGGACGGAAAGCAGAGCGTTTACATACATTGTGCGCCTGCAGGACGTAAGTTAGAGGCGATAGAAAAGAATAACAAGGTGTCGCTTTGCATCATTGGTAATGTGAATTTACTGCCTGGAAAGTTCACGACAGAGTACGAAAGTGCTATCTTTTTCGGTACTGCGCACATCCATCTTACCGATAAAGAGAAGATGGAAGCATTGCATTTGCTTATCAATAAGATGTCTGCCGACTTTAAAGACATAGGTGCTAAGTATGCAGAAAAGAGCTTTCACAGAGTGGAAATCATTCGCATCGACTTTACAGAGTTTAGCGGAAAGCAGAAGAAAGTGCCTCATTCAGCAAAATAAATATTATGAGCGGCCGATTGTAAATATATACAGTGGACCGAGAAATCTATTGAAATTTAAAAGACATTGTCATGTTCTGATGATGCAAAAAGATTGATATTATAAAAAAAATAAATACTAATTTGAAAACAAAACGAACGACTTTATGAAGGACAGATTAAAGAAAACCTTCCTTGTTGCAGGGTTTGCGTGCGTTGCACTTGTGGCAACAGCTGCCACAGCACAACAGGTTAAGAAAGGAAAATCTATGTATTCGAATCCATTGATGCAGAAAAGCGCATTGCCATTTGGTGCGCCTGACTTTAGTAAAATAAAGGATGCTCATTATCTTCCAGCCATTAAAGCTGGAATAGCAGAGCAACGTGCTGAGATAAAAGCTATTGTAGAGAACAAGCAAAAGCCTACATTCCAAAACACTATCTTGGCTTACGAGAAGACCGGACGGCTGTTGGACAGAGTGAAAGGCATCTTCTTTGCTGTTACAGAGGCTAATAAAACAGCAACAATCGAAGAAACTGAGAAGGCTGTAGTGCCTCTATTGACTGAGTTTGAAAACGAAATTAGTTTCAATCAGAAGTTCTTTGAGCGTGTGAAATACGTGTACGACCACGAAAGAAACAGCTTGAAAGGTGAAGATAAAGTACTGCTTGAAGAGATTTACAAGAACTTTGTGCGTTCGGGTGCATTGTTATCGAAAGATAAGATGGCTCGTATGAAGGAAATAAATAGCCGTCTCGCACAATTGCAACAAGACTTTGGTAATATGCTTCCAAAGGCTTCTGCGGCATCAACTGTATGGGTAAATGACGTGAAAGAACTTGCAGGACTTAGCGAAAATGCTATCGCACAATGCAAGAAAGATGCTGAAAGCCGTGGAGGAAAGGCTCCTTATTGCATCGTTATCACCAATACAACCCAGCAACCTATTCTCGCAAGTCTCGAAAATCGTCAACTTCGCGAGCGTGTTTACAATGCTTCAATTCACCGTACCGATGGTACAGGAGAGTTTAATGCCTTCCCTTTAATTGTGGAAATTGCTAAATTGCGTGCTGAAAAGGCTGAATTGATGGGTTATAAGAACTATGCGTCTTACGCTTTGTCTAATGTAATGGCCAAGAATACCGACAATGCGTATGCTTTCCTTAACCAACTTATCAAAGAATATCAGCCAAAAGCTGTTGCAGAAACTAATGCTATCGAAGAATATGCACGTAAAACACAGGGTGCTGACTTTAAGTTGCAGCCTTACGACCGCTTCTATTATTCTGCAAAAATGAAGAAAGAGCAATACAGTTTCTCTGATGATGAAGTGAAACCTTACTTCAATATCGACTCTGTTCTTATTAATGGAATCTTCTATGCAGCTAATAAAGTATATGGTTTGAGCTTCAAAGAGCGTAAAGACCTGCCTACTTATCACCCTGATATGAAGGTTTTCGACGTGATAGACAATAATGGTAAGCAGCTTGCACTATTCTATTGCGACTACTTCCGCCGTCCTTCTAAACGCGGTGGAGCTTGGATGAGCGCATTTGCAAAACAAAGTCGTTTGAGACAACAAATCCCTATTATATATAATGTATGCAATTATGCGAAGGCACCAGAGGGTCAGCCAACGTTGTTGACTTGGGATGAGGTTTCAACAATGTTTCATGAGTTTGGTCATGCACTCCATGGCATGTTGTCAAACTGTAACTATAACACGTTGAGTGGTACTGCTGTTGCACGTGATTTCGTGGAAATGCCATCGCAATTTAACGAAAGTTTTGCAAGCATACCAGAGGTTTTCAACCATTTTGCAAAGCATTATAAGACCAATCAACCTATGCCTGCCGACTTGTGCGATAAGATGTTGAACTCTATTAACTTCCAAGCTGCTTACGCAATGGGCGAGAACTTGGGTGCAACATGCGTAGATATGGCTTGGCATATGCTCGATTCTAAGAATATTCCTACTGCTGAAGAGGCTAAGAACTTCGAGACTAAAGCATTGAAAGAGGTAGGTTTGTTAGACAACCAGATACCTCCACGCTATTCAACTTCATACTTCAATCACGTTTGGGGTGGCGGTTATGCAGCTGGATACTACAGTTATTTGTGGTCTGAAGTGCTTGCTGTGAACATCGCTGATTACTTCGAAAAGAACGGAGCACTTACTCGTAAAGTTGGTAACGACTTCCGTAACAAGGTGCTAAGCCGTGGCAATACGAAGGACTTAATGGAGATTTTCTCAGACTTTACTGGCCTTAAGGCACCAGACGCGTCTGGATTGCTGAAGGCAAGAGGATTGTAAAAATCCTATAATATTATTCTTTTTCATCTCTACGAGGGTGTGTCAAAATTGATACATCCTCTTTTTATTCTTCCTTTACCTTGTCTACCACATAATTCGTTATTTACTGCAGCTATGCTGCTAATTTCATATAAAATGATTTATAGGGCTTTAAATAGCCTATATAAACTTGTATAGAGCATCTGAAGGTGCCTAAAAGTACCTCCATAATGTCTTTTAGTTCCTTGAGATTGGTTTTTCTACACATTTTCCCTATGTTAAAGGCAATAGCAAAGAAGGCAAAGTCCATATTGACCTTGTCTTTTCCAAAATGCCTAAACCTCTTATAGGCTTTATTGGCGTAATGGACATTTGGTAGGCTGAAAAGCTCACGGATTTTAGTAATGGACA